>NZ_JBQIKP010000046.1:0-36554 GCF_056796775.1 Schaedlerella sp. | reverse complement strand
CTCTTGGATCCATAACAAAAGTCTCCTGTCTGATAGTATTTTAGAACAATACTACCAGAATAGGAGACTAATTATAAGACGCCGATTATTTACCGCTTACATTGTTCCGTGGTAAAATAAAGGCTTATCATAGATAAGATCGAGTTTGTGAGAAACGGATCCCATTTTTTCCCAAAAGAATCCCCAGTTGAAACTCTGGTGGCGGTTGATAATCAATAAGATCATATTCATCCAGGTCATTGCCATTCCCTTCAAAATATGCAGCATCCGCCATCAAAATATGTCGTGGGCTTTTTGCTCTATATTTTTCATTCTCCATGGGGACCTCCTTTCAGACCGTCCATTTATTCGTCTCTAAAGAAAAATCCCTGCATAAGCCTTACAGCCTTAAAATAGAACCGCATAGTTTATGCAGGGGCGCATCTCAGGTATACTCTACCATCATACCTGTCTTGCAGATCCTTTTATAATCTGCATTTTGCAGGAGTACTTTCGATTGATGCCGCACTTTCCTGTTTAATATCTTTTTGTTTTTGGATATCCCTCTGCGAAGTTCTCCCCTTGCGCTATGCGGTCCATTTCCTCTGCACCAGCTGTTCCTTTTCATCCTGGAGGTTCCCCGCATTGCTTTCTGTAATGCCATAATCTTTCTCCTTCAAGAATCCTGCTGTTCCCTGGATTTCTTTAATGAACTCAAAATGTCATCTACCGCATACTGGTAAAAAAGTTTCATAAACAGAAACCAGCGTCCATTGACTGCATCTACATAATGTGAAATGGCATTTTTCATTTCCTCCGATTTCTGCAGGCTACTGACTGCTTTCTGTGCCTCCGACTCCAGTTCCACCCTCGTCCGGTACTCTGGGTTAGAGGAACGCAGCATCTGATCTGCTTCCTCGATCTGGTTTTCAGCCAGAAGATCCAGAAGCTGGCTTGTCCGTATTTTCTCTGTTTTCTGTTCCCCAGTTCGATGAATGCCAAACTCTTGCAAACTCGGAATATTCATGGCCTGCCCTAAATAATAATGATATTCCCGGATCAGAAGTTCTGTTTTCTCCCGAAGGTTCAGATATTCTATAATCGCTTTATGCTCTTCTGCCGTCATTTCCATGGATTCCTCTCCATTCAAAAACGGGACAATCACAGGGTATTTTTCAGCCAGTTCACTCTGTTCCTCCAGGATTTCTTCAAACCGGGAATGATTTTCTTTCAGATACGTGACCACTTTCCGATCCACCCATAGGGAAAGCACCTCTGCCCATTGTTCATCTCTATCGCATTCCAGCATCTCCTGTTTCTCCTTCCTTAAAATTTTCTCTGCTTCAAGTACGACACAATACCAGCTTTCAGAACAGAAAGCTATCTACAGAAACCACCAATCCTCCGCTCCCAAAAATGTGCAGATCTCACAAAGGGTACTTCCTGTCAAAACAGAAGGGCGTGCGCTTTTCCGCTTATCGGCATTCATGGTTCTTCTTTTGCTTCTTCTCCTTCTGTTTTGGCTTATTTCTTTCCTTCTGGTCCTCCATCTGTACTGCCCTGCTTTCTGACTGCGCCTGGTTCAGGCTCTTTTTCTCTCACATAATAGTGTACATTCGCCGTAGTATAGGCACTGATTTCTTTCGCAAAGGCTTCCGCTGCCTCTTTAGAATCAAATTCCAGAGGCTTTCCATTTTCCTTACACCATGCCTCCGCATGGCCAAAAACAGACGTGCCTCTGCGGACTGCCCACACACCATAAGTCTTTTCTTTTTCCATTCTGATCCTCCTTTTCATTTTGAAAGTCCTGCCAAAAGAGCCATATAACTCCCTGTCTGGACAATAAATCTATAATAATAAGAAACAGCAGATACCGTCTGGCCGACTATAAGGCCACACCGTACCTGCTGTTTCCAACACATTTTCCCTGTTCTCTTTTATATATGTCCATCTTCAGTACCGGATAAAATAATCTTTAAATGGGATACTGCACTCATCCTGAACTGGGACAAAGTGCAGGCTTTTCAGCACATTTCTCCGGATCGGCGCATCTTCCTGCGCTTTCATGAGCACACTGTGGATCTGGAAGTCTTCATACACATGCTTCAAAAGTACTTCCAGCAATTCCTGTATATCTTTTCTGGCTTCATATTCGGGCAAGAGATCTAAGCGCAGGATTCCCACCCATGCAATGTCCGTCCACCGAATATTTATAAGAAGGGCAAATCTCGGTCATCCCGACCACTTTCTCCAGTTCGATATCCATGACATGACCAGAAAACGTACAAAATCTTTCTCCTTGTACCGACTTTCACAAAACTCCATGCATTTCACAAACTAGCTGAAATCCGTATAATTAAAATCATCGTCACAGCAATCCCTGTTAAAATATTTTGTGGACTCTGGATTGCTGTAACATTGGAATAACCCTTCTGCGTCCTGCATGTCCATTTTTCTTAGTAAAAAATACTCCGATTGCTAAACTGGGCATTCTTCAAATACATTTGTTTGACTCATTTCTCTTCCTCAATTATCAGTTTGTACCCTATCATACTATAAAGAAACAATGACTCCGCATTTCAATCAGTGCAAAGTAATCTTGAATGATGATATAATTCATTAATGGTCAAAAACAACAATAAATGAGAAATCTTCTACATATATTCTATCTACCTTTTTACGAAAAAACACTGTAATATCATGATTGAAACTACAGTGTCTAAAGTAATTATTCAATTGACTTTTCCCATCCCACAAAAAATAACTGCACAATCTTCCATTTTCTTCTAAGGACAATCTGAAAAATCATCACTTCTTCTTTGACTCCCGCTTTGATCGAAATTCATCTTTACATTCGGGGCAGATATTGGGAATATGTTTCCATGTGACATTATATCTCAGCGTCCGGCCACACACAGCGCATGGCTTTTCACGCCAATTCAAAGCATTTTGCTCTCTTAATTGTCGAACCCGATCTTTGTGCTGTCTAATCAAAGAGCTCTTCTCTGTCTTAAGCAATTTTCTTTTTTCATTAAGTTCACAAAGCACCTCTTTGATACCCTCAAGCTCATCATAGGAATCGGCAAGACACTCTTTCATGTCTCTTACTCGTTCCACAAAAGTCATTGCATCTGCACGATAGCTAGCAGCAAAATCTCGATACTCTCCAGTACAATCTCGGGCATATTCAAATAACCTGTCCGCTTCCATCTGGGCTTCGTCACGTTCCGATTTTTGATATGAAATATCATAGAGCACTGCTTCTTTTGATTCTTCATTCTCCGTGATTTCTGCCTGAATTCCTATAAGCTGTTCATTTATGTAATTAATCTTCTCAGACAGCATATTGAGCATAAAATCCCTCTGTGTTTCATGTGACATATTAAGCCTCCTTGTATAATAAGTCTATAGACAAGTGCAAAGTAGCTTATAGAACTATAACATTGATATCAAGAAAATCAATCAGTTTGATTTAGGAACTGCTAGATTTCTATACTTTTTCTTGACATTTCCCAAGTTTCTTTTTTGGCACGTTAGCCTTTTAGAGGAGCAACGATCCTTGCTATTAGTTGCTCCCTCAACTTTTCGCAATCATAAATACGTTCCTTCATAATACGATGGTTGATACATCCGCCCATACAAATGGGGAATATATCGCATTGACTACATTTTTGCAAATCCGTAGTTGAAAGCTGAAAGTTATCGAACATCTCCTGCCGCTCAGCTAAAACACCGTCCCGGATACTGCCCACAATCCACTCTTTTCTACCAAAATGGTGCTCGCACTTATACAACTCCCCCATGGGACCGATGCAGAAGTTGCTGTCACAAGTGAGCCTGCATGAAACCCCCTTTGCTAAGGGTCTCTTAAACATATAGCTTCGTTGCGCATAGCGTGTCCCAAACATTTCCTGAAATTTCCGTTCTTGCTCTACAAAGTCGCAAAATGCAGACAACTTGTCTTGTGCCCCCTCCTGGTTGACAAATGCAAGATAGACCTTGATTTTTCCGTCCAAACCTCGATTATTCAAAAGATACTCTGTCAGTTGATATGCCTCGTGAATTTCTCTCTCTGCCACATTGATTCGAACCAATATGTTCGAGCTTTTTTCAGCAGCATGGACAATGTTTTCAATCACAATCGCATAATCCTGTTCAGACGCACCTTTTTGTGCACAATATGTCTGGCATGTGCCATCTACGGAAATTTGAATTTTTCGAAAATCATCCCTGACCATTAAGGCCATAGCATTATCATCTAGAAATCTTCCATTGGTGATAAGAGTCGGACGATATACCACCTTCTGTCGCTGACATATATCGGTAATTCTTTTGCTCAAAAAATCTACAAGATCCAGCCTAAGTAACGGCTCACCACCAAACCATGTTACATGCAGACGATTCAAATTAGGGTTTGAACTAATCCGCTTTTCCAGATATTCTAGTAACTGATCCCGCACTTCGACTGACATGTCTGATTTGATATCTCTTCTATGCTCAAAACAGTAGTTACAGTCATAGTTGCACCTAAGGGTTGGTGCAATAACAAAAAACAGATCCTCTGGATATGGGATTCTCTGAAGATGTCTCTCTCGATTCAGTACTTTTTGAACTTCGTCCAACGCTTCATCCACAAAAAAGCCATTTGACTGTAGGAGCTGGAAATAACTAGAGTTTTCCTGCTCGCAACCCTTCTGATAGAATGCCAGTCCATCAGGACTCAAACGAATCACAGCACCTGTAAGAGTGTTCCACAAAAATGATTCCGCAATCAAGATGTTATAAACGGATTTTTTGTACATATTACACCTGCTTTCGTAAACTTAAGACTTGTATTCACAGCCAAAAATGTAGCCCGAGTAATGAGTTTTCACAACAGATTGGTTAATCTTTCATAGGAATAGCTTGCTTATTTAAGAAAGTTCAACACAGTATGGTGAAGAAAAAACTCAATCAAGCGACGTTTAAGATTGCGAATACAAATCCTTAAATCGACCAGTGAGTCCTTGTTCTGATGGGGCTATGACAAGGTTTACTCCCGCCGGAGAACAGAACCTTTCAACTATACAGGTATACAGGGTAAAAATCAATCGCTATTCTCATAGCAACCACTATCAGGATCATACTCATAATCATTGCTACCACACATACTCAAGTCTAACATATTTTCGCTACCTTCCCATAACAATTCCATATCTTAATACACCTCCTTCCTACATCATGAAACGCAGTGAGTAAAATACTATTAAACACTGTCTAATTAAGATACTTTATGTATTCAGACAGCGTTTAGGATTATTATAAAAAAATAAACAATCCCCCTCTTTCATTTGCGTTTTACTTTAACTTGTAACAAGTTCTACTTTACCTTTTATATTATAACAGAAAGAATGCCTGCTGACAAGTTATATTGGTCAAGATTTCTGGAGCTTTTCATAAAGGCTCATTTCATGTTACCGAATATAAGGAACTCCCCCCCAACGTCATGTTATCTCTCTACTGAAAAAATAATTGAGATTGATTACAAACTTCAGCTCCTCCTTCCTAATACGTCAAGCCCTAAATCCTTTCCCAATAATACAAATTCTTCCTACTATTCCCAGCATCTCCTTACAGCTTCGTCTACAGAATCACATCGTTGCAAAAAGAAGGAAAGTGATCGACATCTAGAGATATCATTCCTCTCCCTGCCATTCATTACATTTATTCCCTCTACTCCATACACATTTTTCCCTATGCCTTGTGTATCAAGTAGCTATATTCCATTATTTTAAACACAATATACGCTATATACAGCCAAAAACCCTAGTCCAGTTTACGTCCGCCAGCACGATGGCCGGCCGGTTATACAGCGCCCTTCCGATTGAGACCCGCTGCTGCTGTCCCCCGGAAAGCTGCCCCGGCAGGTTTCTCCTCCGGTCTGAGAGCCCCATGCCCTCCACGATCAAGTCCAGCCGTTCCTGATCCAGCTTCCTTCCGTCCAGGAGGTGGGGCAGCACAATATTCTCATCCACATTCAGAACCGGCAGCAGATTATAGAACTGGTAGATCAGCCCCACCTGCCTCCTCCGAAAAATCGCCAGCTTATCCTCGCTCAGTCCGTGAATGTCTGTTTTCCCGATAAATACTTTTCCCTCCGTGGGCTTATCCACCCCGCCCAGGATATGCAGCAATGTGGACTTTCCGCTCCCGGAAGGCCCCACGATTGACACAAATTCCCCTGCTTCCACAGAGAAAGAAATCTGATCCAGCGCTTTCACACAGGTGTCGCCGGAACCATAGATTTTTGAAATATTTTCACATCTGAGTATTTCCATTTAAAATGTCTCCTTTCAGGTATCATTTGCACGGCAGAGTCCCTCCTGCCGGGTCTGATCTGTTTTTTCTGTTCCTTATGATATGTTTATTATACCTTCAGCATATGACACCACGGTGAATTTTTCGGTGACAAAATTGTCATTTAACTCAAAATCGCAATAAGTCAAAGATCCATGCAAGCCTGGCTGCCTGGCTCGTTGCTTCGCGGGAATCAAATGCCCTCTGCCCAGCCGTTTACTGACTGGACAGAGGGCGCTTCGCTATCTGTAAAACCGTTTATTCTCCTGTTTTCGGACTCTTCCGCTTGCTGAAATCATTCTCTTTTTTCTCATCACTACCGGAAGTGTCGCTGCCTTTTTTCTCATCCCCTCCGTTAGAGACCGTATCTTTTTTCTCATCACGGTCGGGAGCGAGAGTACCTTCCCCTTTGTTTCCGGAATCTGTTTCATCGTCCTGATCCAATGGCGCTTTTTCAAAAACTACCACATACTCGGATGCATGCGAGAAAGACAAACTGATATTGCCGTCCTCCCCGATCTCTCCGGCATCCATGTAGATCATCTTTCCGGAACTGTCATAATAATATAATTTTCCGGTGCTGCCGCTGTGCTCGGCGCCAAGATTCACGGTAAGGTCTGCCCTGAATCCAAATTCTCCATTGTGGGTCAGGGTAATCTGGGTAGCCGGATTTTCTCCCGCAAGGGAATCCACAATGGCCGGAGGAATACCGTCTGTATCAACAATGACTTCCAGATCAATATCCTTCAGGTCGGCTGCAGCCACTTCGTCTCCTCTGATCGACCAGCTATAAGCCCCCATGTCAAGGACAATGTTGACTTCCTTCCCTTTAATGGCTTCCAGAATTTCTTTCGGCACTACAGTCGTTTTTCCCATCTCCACATGTACCGTTTCCCCGCTTCCGTTCTGTTCAATATCGGACACGATTTTTTGGATTTCTTCCTCCGAAAGCTTTTCGCCTGAAGGCTCCTCTGGGGCCCCGTCTTTATGTTTCGCGTCTGCCACGATAAATTCCTTGTCTCCGGTAATCTTCACAGTTTGTCCCTGTTCGAAGCCTTCCCAAAGGATATCCATATACGTTTCGTTTTCGACAGGCAGCGAAAAGTCAGAGTCTTTTTCCACAACCACATATTCAAAGACATCTTTCGGATATTTCAAAATCACGACACAGTTCGCGTACTTCGCCTGTATATTCATTTTCTTATATCTTGCAATGTCTGTACCGGCCGTGATACCGACCCAATCCGACAATACAAGATCTTTGAGATGGTTCAAATCGTTCAAAGCCTTTTTCACTTCTGTTAAGGCGGCATTGTATGTAAGGTTTTCTCCATCCAGAGCCATAAGCCTGCTGCCGGAAACGAGTTTTCCGTCTTCTCCCCGGTAGGTATAAGATACCTCTGCCGTTGTCTTTCCTTTGTATACGGCTGTCACGTCTAAGTTTGTCATCTCATGGAAAATCAGTTCGCTGCCGTCAATCCCCGGAAGCGCCCATTTTTCGAACTCGATTCCTTCCGGTACGGCCGGTACTTCCAAATCGGCCAGGGCATCACGAATGGCCGTACCCTTTTCATATGTTTTGGAAACGATCTTAGATGCTTCGTTTCCATTTTCGTCAAGATACTTGATATCCCATGCTACCAGACAGTTCTCATATCTGGCTTTTATGCCGACATATCCCATATCTTCTACCTGCGTGTTTTCATCCCCGCCGTCCAGTTCATATCCGGAAAGAAGATCCTGGTCCGCATCTTCCGGAGGTACAAAGGAGGCAAGCATTTCCCCGTAAGTCGCATCTTGATCGACAAACTGCGGTACGATTGCCATCGTCATACCCTTGTCCTTGCTTACATATGTGAGTACCACATTCACACAGATTTTGTCATAAACCGCGCGGAAATCATAAGAAGGATTGGACGTATTTCCAAAAAACAGCTCTGTGTCTTCGCCAATCTCCATACCGGTATTTTCCTCCCGGTATTTCACATTTACCCCTTCTGCCGGCAGCGGCGGACATAGTTTCAGCCCCTTGATGGAATCCCTTCTCCCCACTTTGATTGTCTTATTCTTCACAATCGGGCCGTAGCTGTAAGCGCCCGTCTCCCCACGTACGTATCCCTGAATGGAAAAAGTGGCATCCTTTACGTCTTCTCTGTAGGTTTCGTCAGTTTCTACTCTGTAATACCAGGGGCAGGTCTCGCGCCAGTCTGGTTTGAAATAGTTCAGAGTCGTGAGATGGTCTTTAATATCAGTTACACTCAAAGACGTAAGCATCCATTCGCATGGATATGTGTTATTTGTAATAGAGATTGAACCGGTATATTCCTTGGTATCCGCATTGTAATGCAGGCTCATGCTTTCGTTGCCGGAAACATTGGATACCTGTGGGTAGAAAGAAGCATATGCCCAACTGGACGGATGTTCCTCATCTACTTTCACAGTTAAGGTAACTGTATCGCCCGGATGGAGCATTTGTCCATTTTTATCAATGGTAATGCTTTCAATCACAGGCGGTTTTGTGTCATCCAGATATCCCTCTGGATCTACGGTGTAATGCCACGGACGGGATGTACTCCAGTCCGGTTTGAAATCTGACAAGAATGTGGTATTTCCGTTCTCATCGGATAAACTCAAATAGGTAAGCTCCCATTTCGTCGGGTAAGAATTTTGTGTAATATTTATTGTTCCTGTATATTCATGTTCCATGGTATTGTTATTCAAATACAGGTAACAAGTTAAATATGAAACTCCCGAAGCCTGTGGGGTGAATCTTATGATCATTGGGTTTGAAGGATTCTTTTCCTCTACCTTTACCTTGATGGAAACTTTTTCCCCGGCTTTTACCGTTTGTCCGTTTTTGTCTATGGTGATGCTTTTAATTACAGGTTTCTCCGCATCATAATCTTCATTGACAACTGTAAATTTTAAGTCTTTATTTGGTTCCTCCTTTTTCGGATAAAAATAAAAAGCCTGTCTTTCTGAATATATTCGAATATACTCAACTTCCCATTCTGACGGATAAGTATTTTTTTCAACTTGATAAGTACCTGTCAGAGTCTTCGTTTCAGCATTATAGCTCATAGATACGTTCTTTGAACATGAAGGACTATTCACAGTTTTTATATGAAAATATGCGCTTCCCATTTCGATATCTTCACATTCCACTTGTGCCGTGCATGTCACCTTGTCTCCCACCCTCAGTTTTCCATCTGATTCAGAAGACACTCTTTCTATTTGATAGTTAGAAACAGTAAATGTTCCGGTATCTTTGAACTTAAATGTATAGCGATATTTTCCATCCTCCACGACAGGCCAATCTACATAATTGTTTGTCTCGTCTTCCAGCCGAATCATCTCAACATAATAATCGCCTCCATAGCTCACTAAACTGCTGCAATCAAAGGTTCCTGTATAGAGATTTTCAGATTCCTCAGATTTATGGAATGTAACACTCTTTGTGGAGCTACTATTTTTTCTCCGAATCACAACCCTGATATTTTTGATAACGCGGTCTGCGTCATAGGCTGACAATTTAAAATGAAGTGTATCTTTTTTTGTCAGTTCCCGTCCGTTTTCCTCAAATTCGAAGCTTTCAATAACCGGCATGTTAATGTCATAAGAAAACGGCATAATCGAGGGTTCATCCATTTCTTTCGTCGCTGGCCTGGTCGAAGGCTCGTCTGTTTCCTTCGTCGGCGGCTCGATCTCGAAATCATCCATTTCCTTTGCCGGCGGCTCGATTGCGGAATCATCCGTCTCCTTTGCCGGCGGCTCGATTGCGGAATCATCTGTCTCCGTCATCGGCGGCTCGGTTGCGGAATCGTCCGTTTCCGGCGGCGGTATAATCGAAGAATCATCGGTTTCTTTTGCCGGCGGTTCAGCTGTTGGCTCATTGTTTTCTTCCGCCTGCGTTATATCGTTCGGAACCGTAGTTTCCGTCGTTTCCTCGTGTGTCGCGTTTTCTTCTGTCTGCGCTTCTTGCTCCACTACATGGTCAATTTTCTCTACTGCCATACCCTGCATTGGAAATACCGCCGTTGCGATTATAGACGCTGACAGCAAAATTCCTAATAATTTTCTTCCGGATCTTTTCATCCATGAGACCTCCTTTGTAAAGTATGTTATATAAAATTGAGCAGGAATCATTCCTCCTGCCTGCAGCGACAGATCCTCATTCATTCCCCCTTTCTGTTTAATAAGAATATTGATCGCATTGGAACATGAAAATCCGCCATAGCGGAAAGGGTTCTTCCACTTGGCTCGCGGGCCCCATTTCCAGGACGGACATTGCCGGCTCCAATACCGGTGTGGGCAGGATAAAAAAGGAACAGAAAACGTACCTGTATTTTCCTGCACACAAAAAAAGGCAATAAATCCCTTTTCAGGAATTTATCACCTGTACTCATAAATCTATCGCCACAGAGAGATTTTACCACATCTATTGAATTTCTACAATACAATTATGTCTATTTTGTTAATTTTTTGTAACTGTTTTATTACTGTTTACATGGTGTCGTGCACTTGCCGCACGGCATCCGGCCAATACAAAAAAAACTGCCACTGGCAGTTTTTCTTCATACGATGGTATTCAGCGACGGGGCTGGCATCCAGCCCCCCGACTCTCCGTTCCGGTCCGTCCCAAATAAGCTCGCGGACGCTTAAGACCGCCGCCAGACGGCTTTTCAATGGGCTGGATGCATGACAATCCGCAGACGCTTAAGTCTATGATTTTCAACGACTATTTACTGCTGTCCGCAGCTGCCCTATTCGCCGTCCTCCTCCATCTCCGGACGAACCCGCCATTCCCGGATCCCCCCGCAGGCAATCTTTATACCGCTGTCTCCGGACGGCTGGGAATGGAAATCATCCGGCTGCAGATGGATGACCACCGTTTTCCCGATCACTTCCTCCGGATGTATGCGTCCTGTATACACAGCCATCCACGCCGCCCCTCGGGTGGATAACAGGGGAGGCAGATCTCCGGCATGCTCGGGATGGGCCTTCCCTTCCGGATTATAGTGACCCCCGGTATTTTTCAAAAGATCAGCGTCATCGCCTGTGCAGGCGCCGCCCTCGTGAATGTGAAATCCGAAAAAATGCCCTGCCGTTTCGTTGTCCTCGTCTGGCAGTCCGTAGATCTCCGCCATCAAAACCGTACCGCCGAATACATCATAAAAAGTAATTCTCCCGTGGATCTCCGGATATTCCTCCGTTCCTCTGATATCTGCATACGCCTCCGGCGCCCCGTTCAATTTTTCAATCATATCTTTCACCCTCCTGGTTCCTGCTGTATCCTGCTTGAAAACGCCGAATACATTCTCCCTGTCTATAACTTATGCAGAGGGTAAAATTATGTGCATGAAATCCTGCAATTAAATTTCATATCCGTAATCCCATTGAAACGGAATCTGCATGTCCTCCGGCAAAGGCGCCCTGAACTCCATCCACTCCTTCGTAATCGGATGCACGAACCGCAGCCGGCAGGAATGCAACGCCTGCCGGCTGATATACTCCATATCCGGATTATACAGATAATCACCAACCAGCGGAAACCCGAGATATTTCAGATGAATCCGAATCTGATGGGTACGTCCTGTTTCAAGACGGAGTGAGACCAGGCTGTGCCCGTTCTTCTCTTCCACCACCTGGTAGTTCGTCAATGCCCGCTCCCCATGTTCAAAATCCACCTTCCGCTCAATGATTGAACCCTCCCTGCGGGACAAAGGAGCGTCAATCGTGCCGGAAGGCGGAAGCACATTTCCCCGGACGATGGCCAGGTATTCCCTTTCAATCTCATGCCGGTATCCCATCCCGGACAGAATGTTTGCACTGAGCATATGCTTCGCGACCACAGTCAGCCCCGAAGTGTCCCGGTCCAGGCGGTTTGCGCAGCGAAAGACAAAAGATTCCTTCTGCTGTTGGTAATACCACACCAGCCCATTTGCAAGAGAATAATGGTAATTTTTCATGGATGGGTGCATCGGCAGTCCGGCAGGCTTGTCAACCACCAGGATATCCTCATCTTCATAGATGATGCGGAGGGGAATGTGAACCGCCGGAATCTTTTCGGAGCTTTCGGTTTCCTGGATTCGCACCGTCAGCTCATCTCCCGGGGACAATGTTTTCTTTAGAATGCAGTTCAGCCCATTGACCTGGATGCTGTCCGGCATCTTTTTCAGTTCCGTCAGGTTCTGCCTGGAATACCCCCGACGGCGCAGAAACTGCTCGATCCGAAGGCCATGGTCTGCTTCGCTGATGGAATAAAGGAATGTGCGGTTCACTGTCCTGCCTCTCCGTTCTTCCAAAACGGCATCCATTTTTCCGTCATCTTCTCAGTCTCATTGATCTGATCCAGTTTCCGTTTTGCGGCTTCAGAGCCAAGTTCTATTTCCGCTTCGCAGACTCTTTTTTCACCCTCACGTCTCACACGTGCCTGATCCGCTGTCTGCGTTTTCTCCAGATCCGCAGATAACTTCGTCAATTTGGCGATTGTCCCGCCATCAGAAGCCGGCGTTCCCGTTTCCTCAGTCTTCTGCGGCTTTTGGCCCGCACTGCCCTGTTCTTTGGCGCTCTCGTTCTGCTTTGCCATCTCCGAAGCAATCTGTTCATCAATCTCCTCCAGCTGCTTCTCGTACTCTTCCAACTGTTCCTGAAGCCCGGCCATACTGTTCCCATCCTCATCGTCCAGCATCCTGGTGAGCAGTGATTCTTTGTTGCCGCATAGCATTTCCTTCTGGTTCATCAGATTTGCCAGAAGGCTGGATGCCTTCCCCTGGGGCGAAATCAATGCCGTATCCGTCCGCATCGCCGGCAATGCCTGCTGCCCATGATCCATACGGTTTCGGTTCACACTCTGATTGATTGCCGCCGCCGGGAAAAAACTGGTTGTCTGACCTGCATAAATCCTCATAGCCACTTCCTCCTTTTCGCTGTTCCGTGAAAAAAACTTCCTCTCCTTAAATTTATCGGTTATCCGGCCTGAACCGATTACTTCAATGAAGCGAACGGGCGCTTTTTTGCTGCCGGCGGTATTTTACAGCCAATTTTTTGATCCAGCCGCCACTGGGGCGCTGCCCCGTCATCTCCCCAGTATTCGTCCAGCGAAAGAATTTTACCGTTTTCTGTCTTCATAAATGATACCGCATGAAAGGACAGGCTCCTGTCGCAGGTATATACATGTACGACCGCCACAGATACATCCCCCATGGTTTCTACACGTTCAATCTCCCCGTCCCATTCTCCCGGATACTCACAGTTTGCCCTTATGTATTCCTCCACCGTAAACTGTTCATCCGTACAATGCCAGTTAATGTATGCATCCCTGCAGAAATACGCTCTCATCCGATCTGCGTCTTGCTTTAGTACCGCGTCCCAGAAGCCTTGTATGTCCATGGGCCCTACCTCCTAAAAGTCATAAAAAGCTGCTGGTAAAAGCAGCTTTCATCAATCATCATGTTTCAGAAAAGCAGGAAAGTCCCCTGCCGTTTTTCTTTAATCTCCTGACCTCAGAAACTTGAGTAATTGCTCAAGATTCTCAGCAATATTCTCATCTTCCAACTGGTCAACCCGGTCTCTCGCCTGCTCCAATCTGGCCTCTTTTTCTATTGCCATTAATTTGGCAAGTATCACGTCGCTTCTATCCTGCGGCTTTCCGCTTTGATCCGCCGGTTTTCCTGCCTGCGCCTTTCCGGCCTTAGATACAGCCTTTCCTGACTGTGTTTTCCTGCTTTTTGCGGCAGTCTTGCTTGTCTGTGCCTTTCCGATTTTGGCCGCCGGCTTCCCTGCCTGCGCCTTTGCACCCTGTTTTACGGTCTTTGTGTCTTTTTTCTTAAACAAAGGAATCCCTCCGCTCCAAATTTTTACTCATATCGTGAGCATTGCATCTTAAAAAACAAACAATCTACTTCTTTGCATTTTCCTCCAATTCCAACATATATTTATCAAAATCAGACATGAACAATCGGTCCTGAACAACACGATACTTCTCAAACTCAGTCTCTGCTTTTGCCTTGGCAATCTCTGCAGTGATTTTTCCAGCATCCTGCAAGACTTCTCTGTCGTCTGCCATCAGGAATAAATCCAGTCGCTTTGACCAGTCTTCCATTGTCATCGGAATATGACGCTCTGCGCGATCCTCTGCCAAATCCAGATAGGCAGATACGATACGCTCTAATGAACGCATTTCTTGTTCTGAAAGATAATTCTTCGCAATGCTGACATCGCTTTTTACTATTTTGCCTTCCGGCGCTGCCGCCCATGTAGTAAGTGCCATATGTGGCTTTTCTGCATCAGCGCGCTCATAAATCAGCTCTGCTGCTGTATGTCCATGCACTGCATAGTGCATCTTGTTCTGCACTTTTGCAAAGAACTGTTTTGTTGTTTTTGCAGTGCGGTCATAATCAAGTGCAGTGGCATAGATGTCTGTTATCTTCTGATAAAATCTACGCTCGGACAAACGGATCTCGCGAATCTGTTCAAGCAAATGGTCGAAGTATTCTGACATAAGCACTGAACCACCATTTTTTAAACGCTCAACGTCCATGGCCCAGCCTTTAATTGTGTAATCTGTCACGATACCGTTAGCCCATTTACGAAACTGTACAGCTCGTTCATTATTCACTTTGAAGCCGACTGAGATAATCATTTGGAGATTATAATGTTTCGTATCACGAGTCACCTGACGGGAACCTTCGGTTTGAACAATCCGGAATTTCCGGATTGTTGAATTTTCTTCAAGTTCAGAATCTGAGTAAATCTTTTTGATATGCTCGCTGACTGTCCGAACATCAATATCATACAGCGTAGCCATCATCTTCTGTGTCAGCCATATATTCTCGTCCTCATAGCGCATCTCAATGCTGTCCTGCTGGTCGCCGACAGTCGCAACATAGGTCAAGTATTCTGCTGTGCTGGACCGAATGGTTATTTCATCTTTTTTCTTTTTCAAATAGGAAACCTCACTTGCAATTAAAATGGTCTGCTGCAATTCCATCTAACTGTCCTGCAATATCTTTGAATGGCAAATTCAAATCCAGTGTTTTAACAGCTATCTGATTGCTGTGGTTTACTCACCCAATGTACATCGCATCCCCAAACGAAAAGAACCTGTACCGTTCCTCCACAGCCTCCTCATAAGCCTTCATCACCTGCTCCCGCCCCGCCAGCGCGGAAACCAGCATGATCAGCGTGGATTCCGGCAGATGGAAGTTGGTGATCAGGCCGTCCAGTACTTTAAAGCGATACCCCGGATAGATAAAGATCTCCGTCCAGCCGCTTCCTGCCTGAATCCGACCGTTCTCATCCGCAGCGGATTCCACCGTCCGGCAGCTCGTCGTCCCAACGCAGATGACCCGCCCGTTTCCGGACTTTGCACGGTTGATCTTCTCCGCCGCTTCCTCCTGGATCTGATAAAATTCGGAATGCATATGATGATCCGTGATCTCCTCCGCCTTCACCGGCCGGAAGGTTCCAAGCCCAACGTGAAGTGTGACCCTTGCGATATCCACCCCTTTTTTTTCAATCTCCTGCAGCAGCTCCGGCGTAAAATGAAGCCCTGCCGTGGGCGCGGCAGCGGAGCCCTCATGAACGGCATAAACCGTATTGTACCGCTCCCGCTCCTGGAGCTGGTGGGTAATATAAGGGGGCAGGGGCATCTGTCCCAGACGGTCTAAGATTTCTTCAAAAATCCCCTCATAGGAAAACTGCACCAGACGGTTGCCCTCTTCCACAACCTCCAGCACCTCCCCCACAAGCAGCCCGTCCCCGAAGCTGATCTTTGCTCCGGGCCTGGCCTTTTTCCCCGGCTTGACAAGGGTCTCCCATATGTTATTTTCTTTTCGCTTCAGCAGTAAAACCTCAACCTTCGCTTCCGTTCCCACCTTGGAGCCGATCAGCCTTGCCGGAATCACCTTGGTATCATTGATTACCAGGCAGTCGCCCTCCTGCAGATAGTCCAAAATCTCCCTGAACACATGATGGGAAACAGCCCCGGACTGCTTGTCAAGCACAAGCAGCCTGGAGCTGGAACGATCCGCCAGAGGGTCCTGAGCGATCAGTTCCTCCGGCAGTTCATAATAAAAATCCTGTTTTTTCATAATTCGTCAGAATCCCCTTTTTCTTCTTCCGCCTGCCTTCCGGCCCCTCCGGCGCCAAATGCCTCTTGCTGCCTTTCGTTTGGCAGAATATGCGGCACAGCCTCTGCGGGATGAGCATTCTGTTCGGCAGGCTCTACCATATGGTACGGTCCGCTTTGAGGTTCCGCCGGATATACAGGCGGCGTCTCCACCGGGCGCGCCTGTGCATAGGGATACACAGGATATATCTTCACTCTCTTTCCGTATACCACCCGGGTATCGCAGAGCATATCATGGAAGCCCCGTTTTTCCCTGTCCACTCCGATGATCAGATACCCGATACAGACAAAAATACTGCTTAAGAATCTTCCCACCGTCTCCCGGTACACCACCGTCAGCAGATCCAGCTCCCCGTTTTCCTCTACGGAGATCACCCGCAGGTTCATGACGCGCTTGCCCGGCGTCGTCCCCGTATACCTGGTACAAAGGATAAAATACAGCACCTGTCCCAGATACAGCACGATGTCCTTCAGCGTATAGTGGAACAGGATATTTCCTCCCAGCGCCGTTCCATACAGTGCCGAGAGCACCCCTGACATGACCAGCCTGACCACCAGCAGCAGCAAAAAAGCAATCCCGCTGTCGATCAAATACGCCGCAAAGCGCACCCAGAAGCCTGCATATGTCACGCCTGCATCCGCTCTGCAGCTATCGTAATTGTTCTGCATAATACATCGGCACCCCGCTTTCCATAGATGATGCGGTTTCCTTTAGTATCTGGGCTTCCGACTTCGGAACGAGCTCCCGGAGTTCCGAGAAAAACGATGCGAAAATATTTTCCTCGCTGACCGGCTGATAATAATCCCATACGCCCAGTTCATCACTCATCTCGTTCTGCATATACTCATAGGAGCCGATCTCGTCAATGAGCCCGTTTTCCAGGGCCTGCGCCGCCGTATAGGTCCTCCCGTCGGCCAGAGCGCGCACTTTCTCGTCCGGCATATTCCGGCCGTCTGCGACGATTCCCACAAATTTTCCGTAGTATTCATCAACCTGGCCCTGGAATACCTCGATCTGTTCATCTGTCAGCTTCGAACTGTCCTTAAAATCTCCGCTGGCAATGCTGACATAGCGGATGCCCAGCTTTTCATACAGGCCCGTCATGTCCAGTCCTGACATGATGACTCCGATGGAGCCCGTTGTGGTATTCGTATTCGCGTAGATCTGATCCGATGCCATGGAGATCATGTAGCCGCCGGAAGCCGCGTAATGGGACATATAGGTCCATACCGGATTGCCGGACATTTCCTTATACTCCCTCAGCTTATCGTACAGCTCCTCCGATTCATATACCGTACCGCCCGGCGAATCCACGTACAGAAGAATCCCCTTATTGTTCGGGTCATACATCAGATTGTCAATATAATTCATGGTATCGGTATGCTGATACCCTTCCGCAATCTCAAAGATACTGGTCGCCGTCTGCTCCTGGATTGTACCTACCACTTCCACCACCGCAATATAGTCGTAATTGGGGGTATCATATCCATAGTCCGAAGTCAGCATTTCAACCATACTCGCCTGCAGCAGATTCTGGGACACCGTATTGGTCAATACGCTGGTCACTCCCACCACAATAAACAATACCGCCGCGACGATCAGGCCGCCTATCTGTTTTTTCTTCATCTCTGCCTCCTTGTTGTTATGGATGAGCCCGGCAAAGCCTGCTCATCCATCCGCAAAAACCGTACAGGCGCACCCTGCCTCTTTATTTCCTCAGCTCGATCCCCATGCCTTCCAGCGCTTTGAGGATTCGATCCATGGCCTCTGTCACCTCCGCGTCTGAGAGCGTCTTGTCCTTTGCGCGGAATACGGTGGAATATGCCACCGACTTGAAGCCTTCTCGGATCTGCGCCCCTTCGTACAGGTCGAACAGTGCATAGCTTTCCAGATACTGTCCTCCCTTTGCGGAGATCACCTCTTCGATCTGCCCCGCCAGGATGTGCTTCGGCACGACCATACTGATGTCCCGGGTCACTGCCGGATATTTTGCGATTCCATCATATTTCCTGTCAAATGTAGCATACTCCATAATTTCCGGCATGTCAATGACCGCCACATAGGCACGCTCGCCGATTCCATAAATATCTGCCACCTCCGGATGGAGTTCTCCAAGATATCCCACAACCTTTCCGTCATACAGGATGTTTGCCTGGCGCCCCGGGTGAAGGTACGGTTTTCCTGCATTTGGATCGTAGGTCTCCCTGTCCTTCATGCCGATCTTCTCGAAAAATTCCTCGACCACGCCCTTCATGCTGAAGAAATCCCCTTTTCCATACATTCCCAGTGTAAACTGCATCCGTTCCTCAGGCAGGCCGGTCAGCGGAAGGCTCTTCGGAAGGTAAATATTTCCAAGCTCATAGAGGCGCACGTCCTTATTTCTTCTATTATAATTGGTCGCCAGGGAGGTCAGCATCCCATTCAGGGAAGTGGTGCGCATGATACTGTAATCCTCTCCCAATGGGTTCATGATCTCCACCGTCCGGCGCAGCGGCGAATCCTTCGGCAAAAGCAGTTTGTCAAATACCTTGGGGCTCTCGAAGGAATAGCACATCCCCTGGCTGAATCCGCAGAACTCCGCGATATCCCTAGCCGCCTGCTCGATCCGCAGCTTGAAGGACAGCTTTCCGGTCGTCGCTTCCCCGTTTGGCAGCGTGGTCGGAATATTATCATATCCGTAAAATCTCGCCACTTCCTCCGCAATATCCGCAAGCCGGAACAGATCCTGACGGAAGGTCGGAGCGATCACTTCCTTCGTCTCCGGGTCATATCCCAGGTCAATTTTTTTGAAATATCCCAGCATCTCTTCCTCGGAAATATCGGTTCCCAGCATGGCATTGATCTTGTCCGGGTCAAAAGGAACACGAACCGGATGCTTCTCTTTTCCATACACATCCACGATTCCGCCCACCACTTCTCCGGCGCCTAACTCTTCCACAAGCTGACATGCCCGGTCGATGGCCGCTTTCGCGTTGTTCGGATCCAGGCCCTTTTCAAACTTGCCCGACGCGTCTGTCCGAAGCCCCACGCGCTTGCTGGACTTTCGGATATTGACGCCATCGAAGCATGCTGCCTCGAAAAGCATGGTCTTTACGTCGTCCGTAATCATGGAATTTTCACCGCCCATGATTCCGGCGATGCCGATGGCTTTCTCGCCGTCACAGATCATCAGCACGTCCTTATCCACCTTCCGCTCCTGCCCGTCCAGCGTGGTAAATGTCTCCCCGTCCTGTGCGGTCTTGACCACGATCTGATGCCCGGCAATGGTCTCCAGGTCATAGGCATGCATGGGCTGTCCGTATTCCTCCATCACATAGTTGGTGATGTCCACCAGGTTATTGATGGGGCGGATTCCCACGGAAGCCAGCCGTCTCTGCATCCACTTCGGGGACGGCCCGATCTTGATATTCTTGACGACCCTTGCACAGTAACGCGGGCACAGGTCCGTATTTTCCACAGAAACCTTCACATAGTCGTTGACGTCCTCGTCATTTCCTGTCTCTGTCACCACCGGAGGCACAAATGTTTTGTCAAATGTAGCCGCAGCTTCTCTTGCGATCCCGACCACACTGAAGCAGTCCACCCGGTTGGACGTCACCTCATATTCCACGACTACATCGTCCAGTCCCAGTGCCTTGACCGCGTTCTCACCAACCTGAGCATCCTCCGGGAAAATGTAGATGCCTTCCTCCGGCGCTTCCGGATACATGTCCCGGGTGGAGCCCAGCTCTTCAATGGAGCACATCATACCGTTGCTTTCCACGCCCCGGAGCTTCCCTTTCTTAATCTTGATCCCGCCGGGTGTTTTGGAGCCGTCATGCCCCCCTGCCACGCGTCCGCCGTCCAGAACGACCGGAACCTTCGCCCCCTCGAATACATTGGGCGCGCCGGTCACGATCTGGGTAGTCCCGGTTCCGATATTCACCTGGCAGACCACCAGCTTATCCGCATCCGGGTGTTTCTCGATCTTTTCAATCCGGCCGATCACGATTTTATCCAGATCTGCATCCAGTTTCTCATAACCTTCCACCTTGGTACCGGACAGCGTCATCGCGTCCGCATATTCCTGCGCGGTCACATCCAGGTCCGGCACATATGCTTTTATCCATGATAATGAAGTATTCAAAATCTATTCCTCACTTTCTATGATCCTTTCGTTTTCCATCCCCGCATTCTGTCAAAAAAGTCTCTGTCATGATAGAAATACGAGGGACAATTCGTTACTGTTATACATTACTGCGTCACTCGATCCTGCCTGATTCCTGTTTGATCCTCAGAACTGCTTTAAGAAACGGATATCATTTTCATACAGCAGTCTCATATCGTCGATCTCATATTTCAGGAGTGCGATCCGTTCCAGTCCTACGCCGAACGCGAAACCGCCGTATTCTTCCGGGTCGATCCCGCACATTTCCAGCACATGGGGATGTACCATACCGCAGCCCAGGATCTCGATCCAGCCTGAGCCCTTGCAGAAACGGCAGCCCTTCCCGCCGCATTTGAAGCAGCTCACATCCACCTCCGCGCTGGGCTCGGTGAAGGGGAAATGATGGGGACGGAATTTGGTCTTTGTCTCCGGCCCGAACAATTCCTTTGCAAATACCTCCAGCGTTCCTTTCAGATCCGCAAAGGAAATATGCTTGTCAATGACCAGTCCCTCGATCTGATGGAAGGACGGGGAGTGGGTGGCATCCACCTCGTCGGAACGGAATACCCTGCCCGGCGCGATCATACGGATCGGCAGCTTTCCCTGCTCCATGACACGGGCCTGCACCGGGGAGGTCTGGGTACGCAGCACAATATCCTTATTAATATAGAAAGTATCCTGCTCGTCCTTTGCCGGATGATCCGCAGGAATATTCAGTTTTTCAAAATTATACAGGTCGTATTCCACCTCCGGCCCTTCCACAACCTCATATCCCATTCCCACGAAGATACGCTCCACCTCTTCCAGGGCGATGGTGTTGGGATGCCTGTGGCCGACGCTGTTCTTCTTAGACGGCAGCGTCACGTCGATGACCTCGGCTTTGAGCTTCTCCTCACGGATCACCTTCTCCATTTTCTGCTTTGTCTCTTCCATGATCGCTTCGATGGCGGCCCTCGTCTCGTTCACAAGCTGGCCCACCTTCGGGCGTTCCTCGGGCGCAACATCCTTCATCCCTTTGAGTACGGCGGTCAGCTCCCCCTTCTTCCCAAGGAACCGCACGCGTACGTCATTGAGCCTTTCCGGCACATCCGATGCCTGGATCTGCGCGATGGCTTCTTTTTTGATCTGTTCCAATCTGTCTTTCATTCTGGTTTCTCCTTTCTTAGATGCAGACAATATTCCATTCCACTGAATGTCTGCTGCTCTCTGAAAAGCAGCTTCTAACTTACGGCAATACCAAATTTCCAGAACAAAGAGTTTCGCTTGCGAAACTCGCGCCTGCGGCGGTCGCATTCCGACATCTACCTCATACGCCGCAGTGCGCGTCCCCCGGAGGGTTTTTGTTCTATAGGAAAATTCGGAGAAGTTTTCTATAGAACAAAAAAAGACCTCATCCCCTCCAAAAAAGGGACGAAGTCATAATCCGCGGTACCACCCTGATTCCCATGGACACTCCACGGGCACTCTGCTACTGTGTAACGTACAGCCTACGGCATTCCCTACTTTCCAAAGCCAAAGGCTTCGCTGCCTCTGCCCCGTCTCAACGGCGGACGCTTTCATACAGCGGTTCAGGAATACAGCTCGCGTGGGAAATTCGATCATCATCTGAACTAAAGAGAACTTTCAGCCGGTGATTCTCTCTCTCTGATAGAAAATGAGTCTCTACTCTGCACGGTCATTGCCTTTGCTGTTCATTTATCTTTACATATCAATACATTCCAGATACTTTTCTATTTTAACATAGGATGATTGAATGTCAATACCCATTTTAAATCAACTTATTCTGTCTGGCAGTTCCTCCCTATATTCCCCGTAATTCCGGAAAAATACAGCCAGCCCGTTCAATGTCCTGGCCAGCAGCGGAAGCTCCTCTTCACTCAGATTCTTCATAGCCGCATTGATCATCTCCCTGTGGAAATTCTCATGATGATAATACGCCTTCCTTCCCTTCTCCGTCAGGCTGATGTACACGATCCGACGATCCTGTTCGGAACGGCTGCGCACCACATACCCCTTCTTTACCAGACTGTTCATGGAAGTGGTCAGCGATCCTGCCGTGATCCCCTGCCTCCTGGCAACCGCAGACATCGTACTGTCATTCCCCAGGCCGATCGCTTCTATGATATGCATATCATTATTGCTGATATCCCGAAATTCATCCGTTATGACTGCTTTCTCTTCCAGCTCCAGAATCTCATTAAATAAATTCACCAGAACATCATTAATCATTTCAAATGCATCCACAGCGTTCCGCTCCTTTCCAGATTTTACTGCTGCCCTTGGGTATCCTTTCAGGAATCCGGAAACAGCGACTCCACCACTTCTCTCACCGTCTCGATCCGTTCCGCCCGATACGTCTTGGCTCCGCAGAATAACAGCCCTTCTTCTATTCTTCCCTCCGCCGCCGCGGTTAATGTATCCGTAATACAATATGGTATTTCCGCCGGACTGCATTTTGCCAGGCATCCGTGACAGGGCGTATGGGAAATCCTTTCACCTAGCATCACACGTTTCATAAAAGGATTCAAAATAGCTCTTCCAGGCATTCCCACCGGACTTTTTACAATGACGATGTCCTCTTTGGATGCCTGGATATAGGCCTCCTTATAGCGGAAATCCGCATCGCACTCCTCCGTAGTTACAAACCGGCTTGCAACCTGCACGCCGTCCACGCCGGATTTCATGGCGCGCTCCACATCTTCCCGGTCATAGATTCCGCCTGCCGCCACAACCGGAATCTTCTTTCCGAATTTCTTCTCATATCCCCGGACCACATCCAGGATGCGCCGGATTTCTTCCGTATAATCTGATTTCGCGTAAAAATCCAGCGCCTCTCGGTCAAATCCCAGATGCCCCCCGGCTTCCGGTCCCTCAATCACAACCAGGTCCGCTGTCTGCTGATGTTTCCTGTCCCAATACTTCAAAATGACCTTGGCCGACTTTTCTGTAGAGACGATAGGAGCGATCTTCGTTTTGCTCCCCTGGGTCAGCATGGGAAGCTCCGCAGGAAGGCCTGCTCCGGAAATGATCAGATCCGCCCCTGCGGCCACCGCAGCCTGTACATGGGCCTCATAGTCCCGAAGGGCCACCATAATGTTATAACCGATGATCCCGTTCGGCGAGATTGTCCTCGCCCGTGCCATCTCTTTTCTAATAGCACGAAGATTGGCCGCACCGGGATCTCGGTCAAAATCTTCCTCCCGGAATCCGATCTGGGCCGTGGAAATGATCCCCACACCGCCCTGGGCCGCAACCGTTCCCGCCAACCGCCCCAGGCTGATCCCGACTCCCATGCCACCCTGGATCAGTGGAACCCTGACTTTCTTCTCTCCGATTCTCCACATGGCGTCTCCTTTCCTTCCCCAAAGCTTTACATCTTACGGAATCTTCCATACCGCTTCGCGGTCAGTTCCCCCGTTTCCATCCCGCAATATCTTTCCAAAAAGCCCGCAATCCCCGGCTTTATCGTCTCGCACACTGAATCCATGCTGCCTTCCGTATAATCCGCAGGCTCCGGAATGATCTGCTCAATGATCCCCATATTTTTCAGGTCCGACGCAGTCAGTTTCATGACCTCTGCCGCCTCATCCGCACGTTTGCTGTCCTTCCACAGAATACTTGCGAAGCCTTCCGGCGAAAGGATGGAATAAATGGAATTTTCCAGCATCCAGACCTCATCCGCCACAGCCATGGCAAGCGCCCCGCCGCTGCCGCCCTCTCCGATAATAATGGAAAGGATCGGGGTTTTCAGAGCCGAGAGCTCAAACAGGTTCTTGGCAATCGCTTCCCCCTGTCCCCGTTCCTCCGCTTCCAGACCGCAGAATGCCCCGGGCGTATCCACAAAGCAAATCACCGGACGGTAAAATTTCTCTGCCTGCTTCATAAGGCGCAGTGACTTACGGTATCCGTCCGGGGAAGGCATTCCGAAATTGCGCTCCACATTTTCTTTGGTAGACTTCCCCTTGGCCTGCGCGATCACGGTCACAGGGATCCCCTGAAAATATGCCAGCCCTCCGACAACCGCCGGATCATCCTTATAATACCGATCGCCGTGCAGTTCCATAAAGTCCGTGAACAGATGGGAGATGTAGTCAATTCCCACAGGTCGGCCTTTCTTTCGGGAAATCTGCACACTCTCCCATGCAGGACATGCCTGCTTTTCCAGAACCTGCATTTGCGGATTTCCCTCTGCGTGATCTTCCCGGTTTTCCAGATTCTGCGGCCCTCTGCTATGTCCCGCGATAACAGCCTTGTTCTCACTGCCCGCTGCCGTTTCATTCTTATGATGCATTCTCAGGATCTGCGCAAGCACCGCTTTCTGCTCTTCCCGGCCCACGATCCGGTCAATGAAGCCATGCTCTAAAAGAAACTCCGACCGCTGAAATCCCTTCGGAAGCTTCTCCCCGATGGTCTGCTCGATCACCCTCGGTCCCGCAAACCCGATGAGAGCATTGGGCTCCGCGAGGATGATATCCCCCAGCATGGCAAAGCTGGCGGTCACGCCTCCTGTGGTTGGATCCGTCAGCACGGAAATATAGAGCTGTCCCGCGTCGCTGTGCCGTTTCAAGGCAGCAGAGGTCTTTGCCATCTGCATCAGGGAAATGATCCCCTCCTGCATCCTGGCGCCGCCGGAGCAGGCAAACAGAATTACCGGAAGCTTTTCCTTCGTGGCGCGCTCTACAGCCCGGGTGATCTTTTCCCCCACGGCTTCTCCCATGCTTGCCATCAGAAATCGTCCGTCGCAGACACCGATCACCGCAGGCTCACCGCCAATCTCGGCCCTGCCTGTCACAACAGCTTCTCTCAGACCTGTCTTTTCCTGCAGCGCCGCCACCTTTTCTTCATATCCCCGGAACTGCAGCGGGTTGCAGGTCACAAGCTCTTCATCCCACTCCTCAAAGGTATCCGGGTCCGCGATCATCTCAATCCTTCGGCGGGCATGCACTCGAAAATACCCCTGGCATTTCGGGCAGATATAGTTTCCCTCCCGTACCTCCTCCGCAATGATCGCCGCCCCGCATTTATTACATTTTCGGAGAAGCCCCTCCGGAACCTCCGGACGGGACTCACCGAACGCATTCCGGTTCCGTCTGTTTGTTTTCTTAAACATATTTTGAAGCTTCATCCGTCATTTTCCTCACAATCCACCTGCCTGCCGTTTGCAGCCCCTTGTCACATATCAGCTGTTCCTCTGAAATCCGGATCTGTCACAGCAGTCTCTTACCTGCGGCCCATTTTTTCTATAAATTCAATATCAATATCCCCTGACACAAAATCCGGATGGTGCAGGATCTCATACTGATAATCCACATTGGTATCAATCCCTTCAATGATCACCTCGCCCAATGCGCTGCGCATTTTTCGAATCGCTTCCTTCCGGTTCTTAGCATGAACAATCAGCTTGGCAAGCATGGAGTCATAATAAGGCGGCACCGTATATCCGGAATAGATCGCGGCATCAATCCGCACGCCTTTTCCGCCGGGAAGATACATATCCGTGATGGTTCCCGGAGACGGACGGAAGTTCTTCTCTGGATCCTCCGCGTTGATCCGGCATTCTATGGCATGGCCGGTGATCCGCACATCCTGTTGGGTGTAGCTTAACCGCCTGCCGTCCGCAATCCGGATCTGCTCCTTCACCAGGTCAATCCCGGTGACCCACTCCGTCACCGGATGCTCCACCTGGATTCGAGTATTCATTTCCATAAAATAAAACTGATTGTTTTTCTCCAGTAAAAACTCTACCGTTCCGGCGTTGGTATAGCCTGCCGCCTTTGCCGCCCTCACCGCGGCTTCCCCCATCCGCGCGCGAAGTTCCTCAGACAGAGCCGCGGAAGGCGCTTCCTCGATCATCTTCTGGTGGTTTCTCTGGACTGAGCAGTCCCGCTCGCCCAGATGAATCGTATTTCCATATTGATCCGCCAGAATCTGAAATTCAATGTGACGGGGATGCTGTACATAATGCTCCAGGTACATGGTTCCGTCCCCGAATGCCATCTGCGCCTCTTTCTGGGCGGTTTTGAAGCTGGCCTCAAATTCCTCCGGAGTCTCAGCCACACGCATTCCCTTGCCGCCGCCTCCAAGGGCTGCCTTCACGATCACCGGATAACCGATCTCCCGCGCGAGCTCCGCCCCCGCTTTCGCGTCCGTAAGCGGCTCCGTACTGCCCGGCACCACCGGCACGCCTGCGGCGATCATGGTATTTCGGGCTTCCTGCTTATTTCCCAGCTTCCGGATGGTCTCAGACCTGGGCCCGATAAATGTAATATTACATTGTTCGCACAATTCGGCAAACCGGCTGTTTTCCGAAAGGAACCCAAAACCCGGATGAATTGCGTCCGCCCCGGAAACAATGGTAGCGCTGATGATCTGCTCCATGCTCAGATAGCTTGCTGCTGATGGAGCGGGACCGATACAGATGGCTTCATCCGCAAGCTGGGTATGCAGCGCCTCCCGGTCCGCTTCCGAAAACACCGCCACCGTTTCAATCCCCATTTCCCGGCACGCGCGGATGATCCGCACTGCGATCTCTCCCCGGTTGGCAATCAATACTTTTCCTGTCATAGTCTCTCCTTACCCTACCATAAATGTAAGCTCCGCGCTGGCAACCACCTTGCCGTCCACCGTCGCCACCGCGTCTCCAACACCGTATGGGCCTCTTTGTTTGATGATCTTCGTCTCCAGTCTCAGCTTATCCCCGGGACGTACCATCCCCTTGAACCGACATTTCTGAATGCCTCCGAAAAACGCGATCTTGCCTTTATGCTCCGGCATGCTCAAGATTGCCACCGCACCCACCTGAGCCAGCGCTTCCACGATCAGCACGCCCGGCATAACCGGCTCTCCCGGAAAATGCCCCGCGAAAAAATCCTCCCGGTATGTGACACATTTATAACCGACGGCGTACTGCCCCGGCTCGTAATCTTCAATTTGATCCACCAGCAGAAACGGATGCCTGTGCGGGATGATCTCCATGATCTGCTTTGTATCCAGACTGTTCATATTCTTCCTCTTCCCTTCTCTTGCTCCTGCATCTTCCTTAGGGACCGATGCATTCCTACCTGATCACGAACAGCGGCTGCCCGTATTCCACAGCCATACCGTTCTCCGCCAGGATCTTCACGACCTCTCCGCTGAACTCACTTTCAATCTCGTTCATCAGCTTCATGGCCTCCACGATTGCCAGCACCTGTCCTTTTTCCACCCAGTCCCCTACCTTTACATAAGGCGCGGAGTCCTCTGCGGGAGCCGCATAAAATGTTCCTACCAGGGGAGAGGTTACGGTCTGCCCCGCTTCCTCCTCAGCCGAACTCCCCGCCGGAGCCGCCTCTTTTACTTCTGTTTCAGCAGCAGGGACTGCAGGCTCCTTTTCTGTTCTCACAGCAGGTTCCGGTCTGCCGGAAGGAACCGCTGTCAGATCCACGGTTCCTTCTGCCGCTTTTTTCATGGAAATCTTGACTCCGCCCTCTTCATACTTGAATTCCGTCAGAGACGAGACGGATACAGCGTCTACCAATTGCAATACCTGTTCAAACTTCATGATTTGTCACCTCATATTCTATCCATGCCTTTGCCTACAGAGCTGCTCCGCAGGCAGATCGGCTTCTACATTTCGCTGTATTTTTTCAAGACCAGCGTGGCATTATGGCCGCCGAATCCGAGGGAATTGGTCATACAGATGTTTACTTCCTTCTCCACCGGCGCTCCGACCGCGTAATTCAGGTCGCATTCCTCGCCTGCCTCTGACGTTCCCACGGTCTGGTGGATGAAACCATCCTGCATGGTCTTCACGCAGACTACAAACTCCACGCCCCCGGCCGCGCCCAGCAGATGCCCGATCATGGATTTGGTAGAGTTGACGACTGTCTGGTGCGCTGCCTCTCCCATAGCGTACTTGATGGCCCGGGTCTCATACAGGTCATTGTAAAAGGTACTGGTCCCGTGGGCATTGATGTAGTCCACCTCCTCAGGAGACACCCCGGCCTCCTGCATCGCCAGCTTCATCGCCGTGCCCGCGCCTTCGCCGTCCTCCGCAGGGGAAGTGATGTGATAAGCATCCCCTGTGCAGCCGTATCCCGCCAGCTCCGCATAGATATGCGCGCCGCGGCGTTTCGCGTGCTCCAGCTCTTCGAGCACCACGATCCCGGCGCCCTCGCCCAGGACGAATCCATTTCTATCCTTATCAAATGGAATCGACGCGCGGAGCGGATCCTCGGTTTTCGACAGCGCCGTCAGACCGGTAAAGCCTGCTACCCCGGTGGGGCAGATACAGCTTTCCGTACCGCCTGCCAGCATGATATCCGCGTCGCCGTACTGGATGGCCCTAAGCGCGTCTCCGATGCAGTTGGTCCCGGTCGCGCATGCCGTCACTACATTCGTACATTTTCCCTTCAGCCCAAGCTGGATCGACACATTTCCTGCCGCCATGTTGGAGATCATCATGGGCACCATCAGCGGATTCACCCGGGAAGGGCCTTTTTCCACGATCCGGGTGTAGTTATCCTCCACCGTTTTCAGGCTGCCGATCCCGGAACCGATGATCACTCCGGCGCGGTACGGATCCTCCTGTGCCAGGTCGATCCCCGCATCCGCAAAGGCTTCCTTAGCCGCAGCAACCGCATACTGTGAAAAAAGCTCCATCCGCTTTGCGGATTTAAAATCCAGCCGTTCTTTTGCCGCAAAGCCCTTGACCTCTGCCGCGATCCTTACTTCATATCCGGACGCGTCGAATTTTGTGATCGGGCCGATCCCGACCCTGCCCTCTCTGATGCCGTTCCAGAATTCTTCTACCGTATTCCCGATGGGAGTCACCGCTCCCAGTCCGGTTACTGCTACTCTTCTTTTCATTGCCTTCTCCTTTATCATTACAGAACTTTTTCCAACTGACTCATTCAGCCACTTATCCATTCGCCAAAACCATGCTAACGCACTCTCGCGTCTGCTGGCGCAGCAGCTTTTTGCTCATTAATAAGTGAGTTGCTGATTCGACAGGTCATTTCCATTGCAATAAACTGCATGAAAATGACCTGTCGAACCGCAACCGCACAGCCGGGAAAATTTCCACCTGTACGGTTGGATGCTCTTTGAGCATCCAACCCACCTCATTCATTCGTAAAATCCGTGCTTCGCACTTTTGTGCCTGCTAATGCAGTCACATTTTACTCATTCATGAGGTAGGCTGCTAATCCGAAGTCGCATTTTCATTGCAATAAATTGCATAAAAATGTGATTTCGGATTGCAACCGTACAGGTGGAAAAATTTTACATCGCCATACCGCCGTCTACATGGAGCACCTGCCCGGTCATATATCTGGCGCTCTCAGATGCCAGAAAGAGAGCTGCCTCCGCGATATCCTCCGGCTCTCCGAATCTGCCCAGAGGAATCTGCGCCACCGCGCCTTCCTTTACTTTTTCGGAAAGGCCTTCCGTCATTTCCGTGTTGACAAATCCCGGCGCGATCGCATTGACCGTGATTCCCCGGCTGGCAAGCTCCCTGGCCGCAGATTTGGTCAGTCCGATGATCCCGGCCTTGGATGCGGAATAATTGGCCTGCCCTGCATTTCCCAGCACGCCGGAAACCGAAGAAATATTGATGATCCTACCGCTTTTCTGCTTCAACATCTGCCTGGACGCAAACCGGATACAATGAAAGGTCCCTTTCAGGTTCGTATTCAATACCGCGTCATAATCCTCTTCGCTCATCCGCATCAGCAATCCGTCCCGGGTAATCCCCGCGTTGTTCACCAAAATATCCAGCCGTCCGGTCTGCTCTGTCACCGCTTTCAAAAATTCCTCACAGGCCCCGAAGTCCGCCACATTGCACTGATACAAATATGCGGTTCCTCCCTGTTCCTCGATCTCTGCTTTGACTGCCTCTGCCCGTTCCTTAGAGCCCTGGTAATTGATCACCACCGAAGCGCCTTCCGACGCGAGCTTAAGGGCAATCGCCCTGCCGATCCCACGGGACGCCCCGGTGACTACGGCCGTCTGACCTGCCAGGCGCCCGTTTTCATTTTTGTTTTTATTCTGCATAAATCCTGCACCATCCTGTCTCTGTCTCACAGTTTTTCCTGATCCTCCCAGGCCGCGATATTGATGACCTTCGCATCCCGGCTGATCTTTTTTAAGAATCCTGCCAGCGTCCTGCCCGGCCCGATCTCGATAAAGGTCGTCACGCCGTCCGCGATCATCCGCTCCATGCTCTGCTGCCAGCGCACGGAGGATGCCACCTGCTCCTTCAAGAGCTTCCTTGTGTCACCAATCTCCTTCACATATTCCGCCGTCACATTGGTCACGTAGGGAATCCGAAGAGGCGACAGCTCGATCTCCTGAAGAACCTGTTCCAGCTTCTCCCCGGCTTCCTTCATCATCGGCGAATGGAACGGACCACTGACCTTCAATGGCAGCACCCGTTTTGCCCCCGCTTCCAGAAGGACCTCCGATGCTTTTTCCACACCCTGCGCAAAGCCTGTGATGACGATCTGCCCCGGACAGTTATAGTTGGCGATATAAACGCCTTCCAGTCCGGCGATCGCAGCCTCGATCTGTTCCCCGGTCAGCCCAAGTACCGCCGACATGGCGCCTTGTCCATCCGGAACCGCGTTCTGCATGAAGATGCCCCGCTTCCTCACGGTGGTAACGGCATCCTCGATCCGCATCCCGCCGGCCGCCGCAATGGCGCAGTATTCTCCCAGGCTCAAGCCTGCCGTCACATCCGGCGCCGGAAGGACATCTCTTAGCGCCTCAGCCATTGCCAGACAGGTGGTCACAAGAGCTGCCTGAGTATATTCTGTCTGGTCCAGCCGTTCATTTTCCTCAAAACACAAGGCCGCCATATCCAATCCCAGCAGCCGGGATGCTTCATCATAAATCTGTCTCGCAGCTGTACTCTTCTCATAAAAGTCCTTTCCCATGCCGCACTTTTGCGCCCCCTGGCCCGGAAAGATCCACGCCGTTTTTCCTGTACTTCCACTCATTCTTAAATTCCTCCTGAATCTGTAACCAATCTGCTTTGCATATGGATCGGATGCCCTGTTATTTTCCAAGCAGCGCTTCCGTCTCCCGCATCAGCTTTTGGATCAGCTCCTCGCAGCTCAGCTCTTCCTTCACCAGCCCGGCGATCTGCCCGGACATGACGCTTCCGCTCACCACGTCCCCTTCTACCACCGCCTTGCGGAGGCCGCCCAGGGTCAGCTTTTCCAGTTCCTCAAAGGAAGCGCCCTCCTGCTCTCTGCGGAGGTATTCCCTGGTCATCTGATTTCGAATCGCGCGTACCGGATGTCCTGTGGAACGCCCGGTCACGCGGGTATCAATATCCTTTGCCTTGATGATGCATTTCTTATAATTTTCATGAACCTGGGATTCTTTGGTCACTACAAAGCAGGTTCCCATCTGCACGCCCTGGGCCCCCAGCATAAACGCAGCCGCAATCCCTCTGCCGTCGGCAATTCCTCCTGCCGCCACGACCGGGATCTCCACCGCGTCCGCCACCTGGGGAACCAGTGCCATGGTCGTACTCTCTCCGATGTGGCCGCCGGCTTCCATGCCTTCCGCCACCACCGCGTCCGCGCCGCAGCGCTCCATCCGCCGTGCCAGAGCTACGGAAGCCACAACCGGGATCACCTTGACTCCGGCTTCTTTCCACATGCTCATATACTTTTCCGGGGATCCCGCGCCGGTCGTCACGACCTGCACGCCTTCCTCTACAATGATATTCGCTACCTCATCCGCATAGGGGCTCATCAGCATAATATTCACGCCGAAGGGCTTCCCGGTCAGCGCTTTTGCTTTGCGCACCTGCTCCCGCACCCACTCACCGGGGGCGCTTGCCGCCCCAATCAACCCCAGTCCGCCTGCCTCAGACACACCGGCGGCCAGATGATGCTCCGCAACCCATGCCATACCGCCCTGGATGATCGGATATTCTGTTCCTAAAAGTTCTGTCAGTCTTGTCTTCATCGCTAAAACCTCTTTTTCCTTATTCCTGCACCGAACAGCGATTTCTGTCTGCGTCTGTCCCGCACTGAACAGTTACGATTTCCGCTTATCTCTCTCAGTATTTATTTATGCTCTTCAATATAAGCCTTTACATCGCCGATGGTCTTAATCTGTTCCAGATCTTCTGTCGGAATCTTCACCTCAAACTTATCCTCCAGCTCCATGACCATCTCAAACAGATCCAGTGAATCCGCGTTCAGATCGTCTGAAAAAGAAGTTTCCTCCGTCAGGTCCTCTACGTTTGTTCCCAGTGTCTCAGCTACTAATTCCTTGATTTCTTCCAACATGATTTTTCTTTCCTTTCCTGATTCCATTTCTGATTTTTATTTTCATAGTTCATTTATCTTCATGAAAGCATTGGCCTATAGTGCCATGCCGGCATGACTCTGGTATGGGCTGTCCTTTTCTTTCGGATTGTCCTGATCCCAATCTCCTGTGCAGCAGACAGCTACCACTTCAATATAGCTGCCCCCCAGGACAATCCTGCCCCAAATCCGGCCAGTACAATGGTCTGTCCCGATTTCAGCCTTCCGTCCCGGTTCATTTCATCCAGCAGGATCGGAATGCTTGCCGAGGATGTATTGCCGTACTCCTCCAGGTTCATAGGAAATTTTTCTATCTCTGCATCCAGACGCTTTGCCACGGATTCCACGATCCGCCTGTTTGCCTGATGCAGTACAAAATAGTCGATTTCCTCCGGCCCCATTCCACTGCTATCCAGCAGCTCCCGGATGACCTCCGGGACCCTTTTTACCGCAAAGCGGAAGACCTCCCGTCCATCCATGCGGATAAACTCTTCCGGATGGATGGATGCCTGGTCAACATGTGATTGTATAGGGAGGACTTCCGCCATATTCCCCTGCGGATCCTGGCCTGCCAGGGAAGCGGCCGGCTTCTGTCCCGCATTTTTTTCCTCAGCCCAGCCCTTCCGGTGGCGGCTCATCAGGGTCAGCGCAGGTCCTGCCGCCCCGTCTGAATGCATTACCGGAGAAGGAAGCTCTCCCGGCTCCGCTCTCAGCACGGCAGCCCCGGCGCCGTCTCCGAACAGGATACAGGTCCCCCGATCCTTCCAGTTCACCATATTGGACAGGCTTTCGGAACCGATCAGCAGGGCTGTCCTGCATAAGCCTGCCGCGATATACGCCTGTGCCGTATTATACGCAAACAAAAATCCAGTGCAGGCCGCGTTCAGGTCGAAGCAGGCCGCGTGGACCGCTCCCAGCTCCTTCTGCACTTCACAGGCCGCGCAGGGAAGCAGCACTTCCGAGGTAAATGTACACACGATCAACAGATCAATCTCTTCGGGCTGTACATTTCCATTCTCCAATGCCCGCCTTGCGGCCTCCGCCGCCATGGATACCGTTGTCTCTTCCTCAATGATATGCCTCCTTGCCACTCCCGTCCGCTCCCGGATCCAGGCATCGCTGGTGTCTACCATCTGAGATAAAGCATCATTGTCCAGAATATGACCCGGCACGCAGGAGCCGGTTCCGCATATCTTTCCTCTCATCTGTCTTCTCCATTTTTCAAATATCTTTTAGTTCAAATTATTTTATTTTAAAATGTTTTGATCATCAAAGTATATACGCATATATGACACTTGTCAATACCCAAAATGAAAAAAGCCTCGAACGAGACTCTAACGCAATCATAAATACTCCTTGAACGCCCATAATATTTGTGATATTGTATCCTTGAAAATAAAATTATTATTTAATGGGAGGAACCAGGAAATGAAAAAGAGGATCTCACTGATGATCGCAATGGCGGTCTGTTTTTCCATGCTGCTTGGCGGATGTGGAAAAAAACTGACTACGGAAAACGCGCCGGATTATGTAAAATCCGCATTAGACGCATGCTACAAGGCCGAGTTTGATACCTATATGGAATTTACAAAAAGTACGCGGGAAGAAGCGGAAGAACTGTATCAGACGGGATTGGATACCAATATGGAGGCCAGCGGAATCGTGGCATCCTCCGTCGGCTCTGATCTGCAGGACCAATACCGCCAATTATTTGCGGATATCCTGAGTATCAGCAAATATGAAGTAGGGGAAGCCAAAGAAGACGGCGACGGATTCACCGTAGAAGTAACTGTAGAGCCTTTCCTCATGTTCAACGATCTGGAGCAGGAACTGCCCCCGTTTCTGGAAACAGAAAACGCTCAGACAATGACCGACGAAGAGCTGGAGCAATTGGTATACCAGAAGATGTACGAGCTGATGTCCTCCAAGCTGGAGGCTCCGGAATACGGTGAGCCGCAAACCGTGACGGTACACATCCAGCCGGACAGCGACGGAATCCAGACGATTGATGAGGACGATCTGGCCGCGCTGGATGCCGCAATGTACTCCGCGGTTCTATAGGGAAGCGCTCAGAACCCGGTTGGATTCTCCAAAGAGCTTAGCAACTGCCATTTGAATTCTCCGATTCTTATGGCAGTTTTCTTTTTTTCATATTGTATCTTATCATCAGGCGAACGCCGCGGTTCCTTTACATACCGTAAGTCTCAGCCCACGGGACCGCCCTGCTCTTCATACGTTTCCAACAGCGCATTGATCTCCCCACCCAGCAGGATCACATACATACACATGTAGAACCACAGCAGGATCAATATGATCGTCGTCAAACTTCCATACATCGTGGAAAATCCCGTAAATACATCCAGATAGATGGAAAATACGAACGAGATCATCTGCCATCCGCAGGCCGTAAACACCGCTCCCGGAAGCTGCTTCTTCATGGTCGTCTTGATCCCATCCTTCCGGTTCGGCAGATACTTATATACCAGATCCCAGAATACCGTCAGCACCCCCAGGATCAAAAGCGTCCGAATCCGGATGATAAAATCCGTCACATGCCGCAGCAGCGGCACATGCTCATTGATGAGCAGACTGATACTGTTCCCAAACACAGAAAGCAGCAGGGAAAGCACGATCGCCAGTATAAAGATCACCGTGTAAGCAGAGGCCCGGATCCTTAGAAAAATATAATTCCGAGTCTCTGGATTTTCGTAAACGCAGTTCAGACCGGAGGTCATGGAGAGCACGCCCTTCCCCGCGGACCACAGCGCCACCAATATAGTAAACGGAATGATCGAGCCGGACTGGTTATAGACCTGCGTCACAAGCATGGCGATCAGTCCCTCCACCGAAGAAGGAAATACCTGCAGCACCGCATGCATGACATCCTCCTGCGTAACCGGTGTAAACTGTACCAGTGTCAGCAGCAGGATAATGATCGGGATCAGAGATAATACAAAAAAGTATGCCGCCTGCGCCGCGTAAGCTCCGGTATGGTGGGAACGGAACTGCTTCATCACATTCAGCGCTCTCCCGATGATCCCTTTTTGATTCTCCTTCATAAAACACCTCTGATCTGCTTATTCTTGTTCGAAAGCGGGTATACTATAACTGCTCAACACAGGATAGTGAAGGTCCTGAACAGGTACGGTATACTTAAAAAGAGGCAGCTGTATCGCAGCCGCCTTTTTTCCTTGTATAATCCAGCAAAACGCGTCAACGACGCGTTTTGTCGGATTGTCGTATATCCCCAAAATGCCGTTCCCTGTATTTTGACTCCTAGCCACTGGCTAGGTGGGCAACCGCATCTGCTTTTTTGTCTTCCACTGCTGAACGGAGGCCTGACATATTACAGAAATATAAGAATCCCGTTTAAAGTTTTGTAGGTTCAAAATTACAGGGGTATCGAACATTCCAGGTAGTACTTTTCTTATCTGAGAGTATTATAACCTATTTGCAGAAAAAATACAACTACTATCCTCAGAAATTCTTACAGGAATCCTGAGGATCCATGGTTAAAAAATCAATTTTTTCCAAAAATCCAGTTTGCGGACGCGAACCCGGGAGTTCGACACTTCCCATTACCCAAAAACTTCTTAAAGCCTTATTTTAGGCTTATTTTTTTGTCAAATTTTCCCTATTTTTATGTTGTATGTGCTG
>NZ_JBQIKP010000045.1:0-37196 GCF_056796775.1 Schaedlerella sp. | reverse complement strand
GTTAAATGAATGTGAAAAATATCTTTATACATGCTCCAATTAAGCAGAAAAGCACCGCATAAAATTTCCCCGCTTTGTATACTAATTATTTGCAGGTTATAACGCAGCAAAAGTTTCTATTTTCCAACGTTGCTGCTAGTATAACGGGCACATTAAAACGGAGGGAGAATCTTTAAAATGAAAATTTTAGTTTTTGGCTCCGGAAAATTATATCAAAAAGAAAAGAGCTATCTTGCATCAAATGCTGATATTATTGCAATCATTGATAACAATAAAAGTTTATATTCAAAATATATAAATGGCGTTCCTGTTATCTCTCCATACGATATCAAGCAATATGATTATGATAAAATAATCCTTGTGAGTATCCATGCAAATGAAATGAAAAAGCAATTGCTTAGGTTGGGTATTTTAGCAAAAAAAATCTGGTATTGGGAACAGTTTAAAAGTGAAATTGAACACGGGAAATTTAAATTTTATTGTGGAAATAATAAAGTCAAAAAAAGAGGTATGAAAATTCTTATTATCTCCACAGACCTCAACTATAATGGAGGGTCTCTTGCCGCAGTATATGCCGCAATGGCAATACAAAAAAAGGGGTATAATGTTGTATTAGCAGCATCCGCTGGAGATCCTACTTTTATCAGTGAAGCGTCCAGAGAACAAATAAATATTGTGATTATCCCGGCGCTTCCCTACCTGCATCAAGAAGAGATTTTCTTGATCCAACAGTTTGATTTAGTCATGGTAAATGTATTTCAGATGGTTCTGTGCGCTTATGAGATCAGCAAGATTAAGCCTGTATTATGGTGGATTCACGAACCTAAAACAATATATGAGAATATCATATACCAATTTTCGGAATACGCTAGGTTAGAATCATTATCAAATATTAATATTTTAGCGGTAAGCAGTATCCCTAAGAATAATTTCAACTTTTTTTTCCCTGGACGGATAAAAAATACACTTTCCTATGGTATTCCAGACAGGTATAAGCATGATTTCTACAAAAGTGGGAAAGAATTGACCTTTGCAATTATAGGTTCTGTCACTCCACGAAAGGCACAAGACATCTTTATCCAGGCAGTAAGATTACTTGAGAATACGTTAAAAAAAAGCGTACAGTTTTGGATTATAGGTTATATCGGAACAGATACTTATTCTATGCACATAAGAGAGTTGGCATCACAGGAATCGGCTATACAAATATTGGGCGAATTAACTCAAAGTGAAATAAATAATGCTTATAATGACATTGATGCTGTAGTTTGCCCTTCTATGGAGGATCCGCTTCCAATCGTTATGACGGAAGGGATGATGCATGGAAAAGTATGTATTACATCCAACGCAAATGGAACTATTGATTACATAGACGATGGAAAAAATGGTTTTATCTGTAAAAGCGGGGATCCTTACGATCTTGCTAAAAAAATGCAATGGGTAATCCACAATAAGGATAAGCTATGGGAGATTGGTAAGCAGGCCAGAAAAACCTACGAGAAATATTTTACTCTTGAAACATTTAGTAATAGACTTGAATCGGCATTATTGGAAACGATAGAGCAATACAATAATGTGAAAATTTCGCCGCCCTAATAGTAACAGTTCAGAGAATCTGTAATAGGGTGCACCCTTAGTGGATAACTGGATAGAAATTAAGAAAGTTGGAATGATAATGAAAAAAAGCTGTAAAGTATCTATTATTATGCCCTCTTTAAATGTAGCAAAATATATTGATGAATGCATGCAGTCTGCCTTAGGTCAGACCCTAGCCGAAAAAGAGATTATCTGTGTAGATGCTGGCTCTACGGATGGAACATGGGAAAAAATATTATCCTATGCGGATAACACTGTGTATAAAGGAAAGATAGTGCCCCTTCAAAGTGGGATTAAAAGCTATGGATACCAGATAAATCTTGCACTACGTGCCGCTGTTGGAGAATATATTGCCATATTAGAAACAGATGATTATGTTGCTTCAGATATGTATGAGCAATTGTATACTATCGGAGTTGCTAATAATGCAGATTTTGTAAAAGCAGACTACGACACCTTTATTACATATCCCGATAATAAACGCCTTTTTGACCATATTATGCTTTTCAAAGATGATAAAGGAAATTATGGAAAGGTGTTAAATCCAGGTAGAAATTTATATTTATATACAAATGACCATAATATCTGGAAAGGTATTTATAAAAAGCAGTTCTTATTAGATCATGGCATTTTGTTAAATGAATCAATAGGGGCAGCGTTTCAGGACATAGGATTTACTCAGCAGGTTCTTGCAAAAGCAAAAAAAGCGGTTTATATCAACAAGTCGTTTTACAGGTACCGAATAGATCGTAAAGAATCCTCTATCAACTCAGTAGAAGGGTTAAAATACGCATATTGGGAATTTTCCAGGCTGCTGGAAAACGATTGGTTAAGAGAAAAAATCATATACTTAGACGGATTTTATTCGCATATGGCTCAGTCCTTCTTATGTGAACTTATCAAGGCTGTGCGGGCAACAAAATACAATGCAGTATCCGAGCATGTAGAACCTTATTACAGGTGGTTTAAAGACCAGATTCTCTATGCTATAGATAAAAACCTACTAAGCATAGAACTTTACCAACTGTATCCGCATTTACAATCTATTTTTGAAAATATACATGAATTTTGCTTGAGATTAAAGGATGAGGATCTGTCGCAAAAGGAAAAAAAAGAAAAATTCTTAAACTCTATAAGAGATAAGAGTGTTATATTATTCGGTCTTGGTACGTATGGTAATTTTACTATCAGATATTTATATGATCATGATATAAGTATCCTTGCCGGATGTGATAATAATAAGATTTTATGGAATACAAAAAAATTTGGGATATATGTTTACTCACCTTCTGAATGTACTCAAAAATTTTCAGGTTGTACATACGTCATTGCAAATAAAAAGAGCCGTCAGGAGATGTATAAACAATTGCTTGATTTAGGAGTCGATAAAAAAAACATTTCTATATGTTTATGACTCAAACCTCACATTTGTATAAGTGCCTATGATAAAATTTTTGCGGTAAGCGATATATTATCTTTGGAAGAGATGTTGGGATTGGTTTTGCATTAAGAGGAGTACTATGTGAGGGATAGCCTTTAAACTTTCGTATGATTTTTTGCGGATTCAACAGGAGATATCAGGAGATGGACAAAAACGAAACAGCAGTGATTATATGCAATTATAATGGCGGCGAAGATACCGTGAAATGTATAGAGGCTGTGATACATTCGAAGGATATCAAGTGTGATATCTATGTAGTCGATAACGCCTCCACAGACGGGTCAGCAGACCGGATTGGCAGACAGTTTGGGAAAAAAGTGACAATCCTGCAAAATGCAGAAAATCTAGGCGGATCGGGAGGATTTGGCAGGGGACTGCGGATGGCAGTGGAAGAGGGATATCCTTATATCATGATGCTTGACAATGATGCGTATGTGGATAGAGATACCATAAAAAAGCTGCATAGATATCTTGAAGAAAATCCAGGTGTCGGGATTGTCGGAGCGAAGATCATGATGTCAGATGACCCTGGACGAATCATGGATTATGCAAAGACGATCGACTTTGAAGCATTTATTGACAGATCAAAGTGGTGCGGGAAACTGGACAGTGAGGAGACACAGGAGCCGAGAGAATGTGATTTTGCGGCTGCAACGGCTGCGATGGTGCGGCGGGAGGTTCTGTTAAAATGCGGCGGAATGGATGAGGCGCATTTTATCTATTATGATGATATAGAACTGGGATACCGGATCAAGCAGTCCGGTTATAAGGTGGTATCGCTTGGAAATGCAAAGGCATGGCATAAGAGCGGGATGACAAGGAAAACGTCAAATACCTTTGCAAGGTACTACCTGACCCGCAATCGGTATCGTTTTTTTGCGAAATATATGCCTGAAGAGGATATGGAAAGATTTACGGAATACATATTATCACACGCATTTTCTTATATGTACGGTTCTTATTATAAGGGGCGCATGGATATATTTGATACAGAGAAATATATCCTGGAGGATTTTATCCGCGATAAACGCGGAAAGGCCGGAAGGCGCAGGATAAATGAACTGCAGAAGGACGGGTATCATCTGGTAGAAAAGGAACTCTCAGGGTGCAGGCATGTACTTCTGTATCTGCAGCAGGATGTGTTGAAAGAACAGGCGGTAAGGCTGTGCGGCAGACTGCAGAAAATGGATTTGGAAATAGAGATTGTAATCGGTACGGATGTAGATGAGCAGGAGAAAATAAATTCAGATCAGTTTGACAAGATCATTCATTTTTGCCGCCATGTAAAGGATATTGAAAAAAATATACTGCCGGAAATTTACATTGACATATATGGAAATATGATTGCAAATGAGCAGGATTATATTTATTTTCGGAATTATGAAAACAGCTATGCTTTTTTCAGGGAGCTTCACCATGATTCCGTTATTGAGACAATCCGGCAAATCAGAAAAGAGGAAAATTTATGATAAAAGTGTCAGTGCTTATGCCCTCCTTAAATGTTGTCCGGTATATACGGGAGTGCATGGAGAGCGTGATTTCCCAGACAATGGAGGAAATGGAGGTTCTGTGTATTGACGCAGGGTCCACAGACGGCACACTGGAGATTTTGGAGGAGTACGTCAGAAAAGACAGGCGGGTCCGGCTGATAAAAGCTGATAAAAAAAGCTATGGTTACCAAATGAACCTTGGATTAAAGGAGGCCCTTGGAGAATATATCGGGGTTGTAGAGACGGATGATTTTATATTGCCGAACATGTATGAAAAGCTCTATGCGTTTGCAAAAAAGAATAACGCAGATTATGTAAAATCAGATTTTAATATCTTTACAACGTTGGAGGATGGACAAAGGATTTTTTTGAAATATTCCTTAAAAAAGCATAGTAAGATCACATATGATACCATCTATACGCCACAGGATTTTCTGATGAGAAAACAGACAATTGATATTTTTATCTGGAATGGGATCTATAAAAGAAATTTTCTTTTAGAAAAAGGGATTCGGTTTCAGGAAACACCGGGGGCGGCATTTCAGGACTGTGGTTTTCGATATCAGGTTGTGTTAAACGCGGAAAGGGGATTTTTTTTAGAAGATTCCTTTTACCGTTACCGCAGAGATAATATAAATTCTTCTACATATAACAGCAAATGTGTATTGTTTAATCTTGCAGAGTGTAAAAATCTGCTCCGAATTGCAAAAAAGACAGGTATAGAAAGCCAGGAACAGATGACGTTTCTAGCAAAGGAGTGTGCAGTGGTTGCATTAGCTCCTTATATAGAATTGCTGATGTGGGGGCAGCCGGCAGAAAAAACGAAGGAAGCCCTGGAGGAATTTCGGAACATTTTAAAAGAGTTTATAGAGCATGGATTTTTGAATCGGGCTTCTGTTGCTGGAGAGGCATGGATGGAAATCCGGATGTTCGTGGAAAATCCGGATTTTTATGATTACTATGTACATTTAAAGGCAGAGGTTGCGGCACAGGCCATCCGGGATTTTTTGCATGAGATTGCAAAGAAGCAGCAGGTTGTTCTTTTTGGCAGCGGATATGTCGGCGCGTGTGCCTACTGCTTGATTCGGAATCATGGAATACAGAATATAGTGTCATTTTGTGATAATGATGATAGGAAGTGGGGGAACACATATATGGGAAGTACGATTCTCTCACCGGAGGATGCATTGAAGCGCTTTCCGGATGCATTTTATCTGATCACCAACGCAGGGCATTCAAATGAAATACAAAAACAGCTATTGGAGTCAGGAGTGAGTCAGGATCGAATTATGACATATAGTCTGACGACATCACCAATAGAGTGTACCAATATGGCGATCAGCAAAGGGGAAGGATAAGACGCTTGCCCTCCAGACGTATAGCAGCACCTTGACAAATTCATAACTTATATTAAGATCTTTCATCTGATTTCCATCTTGACAAGCCTCCATTTTTGTATCATCATAAGATCTAGGATCATCGCATCCTCGACATAAACGGCAATTCTCAGCCCATCTAAAAAACATCTTATGAAAATGCAATAGTTCAACATCTACACAGGTCAAATTCAAAAGCTATTTCCTGACGAATTTTTACCATGGACGAAAAAATGGAGGACACCGAATGGACAAATTAAGAGGAACTATGGGTACGCTCAGCTCCATGCAGCTTACGGCTGATATGAAAGGGCTTGACGCACAGAGTAAGACGATCCTGCGCAGTGCGGAAGTGCTGGCAGTCATTCTGCGTGAAACGGTGACGGAGTACAAAGGATACAGCCGGAAGGAAGTCATGGATTTTATTGAAAAGGATTCCATAACAGACACAAAAGAAGTATTGCATCCGTCATCTCAGTTGTCTCTCATTACAGAAAGAACAGACTATTCGCAGTTGGAAAAGTGCTACAGCATCTGGATCTGCAGGGATGATATCCCGGAGGGGGAACGGTATACGATTTCTGTCTATGAGGTTGCGAACACAAAGAATATCGGAATCAATGCTCTGACAAAAGAAAATTATGATTTGATGACTTTGGTAGTTATCAAATTGGGGAATACGGTGTATAATGGAAAAAAGGAGGACGAAGGGTACGACCTCTTACGTTTTCTAAATGCAATTATGTATCCCCACAGGGGCGATTTCATGGCTACAATATCTGATTATATTGATTTTTCTGAAAATGAAGAGTTGTGGAAGGAGGAAAATATCATGGATGGACTAGGCGAATGTATTTATAATGAAGGGCGAGAAGATGCCAGAGATGACGCAATACGCTCAGTTCTTCTGGATTACATTGATGACCAGCTTCCAATGGACCGTATCCTTGCAAAGCTTCAAAAAGTGTTTGGACTGACGGAAGAAATGTCGCATCAGTATTACCAAAAATATTCCTCAAAAGCCTGACGGCTTATCGATGCAAATCAAAAATGAATTAAAAAATCCTGATATAAGTCATGAATGCGGTCACCGACAGATTTATATCAGGATTTTTTTATACTTTTAAAACGGCCGAATTGCCATAATGGGTTACCCTTGGGTATACCTTTATAAAACGGTTGAATGGCCATAACGGGACGCCCTTGGGCATACAACAACAAACGCATAAACCAAGCGTTATGCTAATATATGCCGTTGCTGTCCGGATGAAGCGGCATGAATCACGTATTTATATTTCTTAATAGATACAGAAAGCAGGTATTTACATATGAACAAATTGATAATATGCGGAAACGGCGGTCTCCTGCGATATGCAAAAGAGCAGACGGTACATAACTCTCCCCGCCCAATTCATTCCGTAATTGAGGATATTTCCAATATCTCCTCTCACAGCCAACTATCGAACACAGACATCCTCCTGGCCGTAAGCTGGCATGAAACCGAACGTTGGATCAGACAATTAAAAGCGGCAGGCGCAAAACGGATTTACCGGATCCCTGTTTTTGCCATGCAATACAGCCTTCCGATTATAAAGCACGGAGACACTCCATTTGAGTATTGTGCCAAAGTTTCCGAAAATGGCTCTGATCTGCTGTATCTGGAAACGCATGTAGCCGATACCTGCAATCTGAAATGCCGTGGATGTATGCATTTTTCAAATATCGCTGTTCATCCCAACTATCCGGATCTGCGGGAATTTGATCAGGATTTCCGGAGGCTGTCAGAATTATTTTCGAATATTTTTATTGTTCGCCTAATGGGGGGAGAGCCGTTGCTGAACCGTGAGCTGGGAAGCTGTATAAAAATTGTACGGCACTATTTTCCGGCGGCTGAGCTTCGTATTGTCACCAACGGACTATTAATCCCGCAGCAGCCAGACGAATTTTGGGAGGTCATGCGGGAATATCACGCATCTATGGACATCAGCCCCTACCCTCCTACCATGGAAATCATCGGAGAATTGACTGTAAAGCTGGATGAGGAACATATCCCATATGGAACGATTGCGGAGGAACTTCGGGATTTTCGCAAAAGTCTGACACTTACACCCAGCCATGACCCAGAGAAAACTGTCCGGCTATGTCAGAGCAGCCATTGCCATTTTCTGAGAAACGGTAAAATCGCGAAATGTCCTCTCCCGTTGCTGATCTGCGATTTCAACAATGCTTATGGCTGCAATATTCCGGCGAAAGACATTTACGATATTTATGAGGAACAGTCTGGCGCTGAACTGAGGGAAAAGTTAGAGCGTTATGCTGATATGTGCCGTTACTGTCCGGATAAAGCAGCATTTATCCCCTGGCAGAGGACAAAGCAAAACGCATGTATGGAAGACTGGATTGTGGAGGAATAAAAAATTGATTTTGGATAGTCTGAAAGAACTGGAAAAACAGCAGAAGTTAAATCAATCTATCGTACTATGGGGGATCGGAAACCAGACCCGCGAGGTCATCGCATGGCTGAAACAGCATGGGTACGGCGGCAGATTACTCTTCATCGTGGACAATTTTAAACGGACCTTTTGCCGGGAGTATGAGGGGATTCCTGTGGAAACGCCGGCGGCATTGACACGGCTGGAGAAGGATTCATTTACAGTCATTCTTTCGATCAATTATGCAGAGGATGTCTGGAAGCAGTTGAGCGCCTGCAAAGTCACACAGATCTATAATCTCCGAAATCTGCAGGAACGAATCTTACCGTACCGCTATGAGATTCCCTCGCATTTTGCAAACCGAAGCAAAGGGAAAGAATATTTGTGTTATGTATTGGCCGGCTATGAGCCTGAATTGTGGAAAGACACGATTGGACGGTTGGAAGCCTTTCAGCATGAGGACGTGGACTATTGTCTTGTTCTGTCCGGAAAGACGGATGAGACACTGGAGAAAATAGCTGAACGGAACGGATGGTCCTACCTTTATACAGACATGAATCAGGTGTGTTACATCCAGAACCTGGTGATTGAGCTGCACCCTGATGCGAAATATATACTGAAAATGGATGAGGACATTTTTATTGGAAAAGATTTTTTCCGGCAGATGATACAGGGCTACCAGCGGATCGAACGGGGAGGCGAATACAGAATCGGTTTCGCTGTTCCGGTCGTACCTCTGAATTGCTGCGGCTATGCCTCCTACATAAAGCTGATTGGAAAAAAAGAGGACTATGAGCAGCGGTTTGGCCGGGCCTACAAAAGCAGGTTCAGTGCAGTTTTTAACGTTGTAGAGACTGCGGAATTTCTGTGGGATACCATGGACACGTTTGACCGTATGGCTGCACAATTTTTGGAAAATGACGGTTATAACATACTGGATTGCTATTACAATATCGGATGTATCATGTTTTCCCGTGAGCGCTGGATCATGATGGGAAAATGGCCGGAAATCCCGGACGAATCCGGAATGGGCAGAGACGAGGCCTATATCTGTCAGGATAATGTGAATAAGGATCTGGCAATCTATGAACTAAAAAATGTGCTTGCGGGACATTTGGCATTCGGGCATCAGAAAAAGAGAATGATGGAATATTATCGAAACCATCCTGAGAAGTTTGCAGTCCATACCTCATGACAAATTTATAACTTATATTGAAATTTCTTTTAACGCAAAAACTTCCAGCTGTGCGGTTGGATATTCTAAAGGGTATCCAACCCATTCATCCATTTGCAAAATCCATGCTGACGCACTCTTGTGTCTACGTAACGCGGCCACATTTTGCTCATTAATCAATGGGTTGCTGATCCGACAGAGCATTCGTATTGCAGTAAACTGCATGCAAATGATCAGTCGGACTGCAACCGCACATTTGGAAAAACTTGGAGGTTTACATCAATGCAATCAGAATACCTTATAAAAGAAATCCAACAGGGACTCCTGAAATGGTACGATTTTAAACCGAACAGCACCTTCCTTTATCTCGGAGAAAAGGATGACCCCTGCGCTGCCCTGCTAAATGAATTGACCGGCCAGACTGCATGTATGTCTGCCGCACAGGCAAGTGCACAGACGGCCACACAGACTGCCGCGCAGACAAACGCACAGACTGCCACACAGACTGCCGCGCAGGCAAACGCACAGACTGTTGCGCAGACAAACGTACAGACTGCCGTACAGGCAACCGCGCAGCCTGCGGATACATCCTCCCGCCTCACCTGCGCATCCCCACTCCAGACCCTCACCCCGCAATGGCAGCAAGCCCACACCGCCGGCTTCGACTACATCATTGCCATTGAGACCTTAGAAAAACTGGAATCCCCCGCCGGGTACCTTTCCTATCTAAAGTCCCTGCTCAAGCCCGACGGCACGCTCCTTCTGGGGATGAACAACCGCTTCGGCCTCCGATATTTCTGCGGAGACCGGGATCCGTATACGGAGCGGAATTTTGACGGAATCGAGGGCTATAGGCGTGCTTACGCCAAAAAGGAAGATACTTTTCATGGGCGTTGCTACAGCCAGGCAGAACTCCGCTCCATGCTGCAAAGCTCCGGATTCGAGACTTTTCAGTTTTACTCCGTCCTTTCGGATCTGAAAAATCCGTCCTTTTTATACGCGGAGGACTATCTGCCAAACGAGGATCTGTCCAACCGGATTTTTCCGACCTATCATTATCCGGATACCGTATTTTTGGATGAAGAAAGCCTGTACAACAGTCTCGCCGAAAATGGGATGTTCCATGAAATGGCAAATGCTTATCTGATCGAATGCCCGTTAAGCGGCCGTATTTCCGATGTCAGTCATGTCACAAGTTCCATGGAACGTGGGCCGGAGCGTGCACTTCTGACGATCATACATCGGTCTGGGATCGTAGAAAAGCGGGCAGCCCACACTGAAGGCATTCTCCGTTTGGAAAATTTGATTGAGCACGGACGTGATCTGTCCGCACATGGCATATCCGTCGTAGAAGCAAAGTTGGGACACCCCCTGTCCGCATACAATATTCCGGACACAGCAACGAACCACGGGCAGGAACTGCCCCGCCCGGTCTCCTACCTGATGCCCTACCTCACCGCCGAAGTCGGCCAGCTCTACTTAAAGCGGCTTCTGCATGAGGACCAGGACATGTTCCTGCGGAAATTGGATGAATTTCGGGACCTGATCCTTCAATCCTCGGAAATCATCGAACCAGACCTGGGCGACGGAAACGGCGCCGTTTTGCGGAAAGGTTACATTGACATGGTGCCGCTGAACAGCTTTTATATCAACGATACCTTCGTATTCTACGACCAGGAATTTTGTGAGGAACATTATCCGGCAAATGCGCTGATCTGGCGGATGATCGCCACATTTTACGCCGGAGATCTGGAAGTACAGAAGCTTATGCCGATGGAAACCCTTCTGAATCGCTATGATCTGAAGCGGAAGCTGCCGAAATGGCAGAAAATGGAATGGGATTTTCTTGCGGATCTTCGCCAGGAAAAGACGCTGCGGAAATATCATGAAGCATGCCGCCGCAGTTACGATGCGGTCTATTCCAATCGGCAGCGTTTGAACTATTCCGCGGAAAAATACCAGAAGCTGTTCATCGACATTTTCCGGAACGCGGATACCCGCAAGCTGATCCTCTTCGGCTCGGGCAATTTTACGAAACGTTTCCTCAGCTTGTATGGACAGGATTATCCGGTTTACGCAATCGTGGATAACAGCCGGGAAAAATGGGGGCAGGAAGTCGAAGGCATTTCCATCCAGTCCCCGGAAATCCTGCGTTCGCTGCAAAGCGGAGAATATAAGATCCTGATCTGCATCAAAAATTATCTGTCTGTCATGAAGCAGCTGGACGGCATGGGTGTAACAGAATACAGCATTTATGATCCCGGCAAGGATTATCCCCGGAAACGGAAACCTCTTGTGCCGCAAAATGCCGATGCAGGATCTGGCTCCGCGGATCATTCCGCAGTAAAAAAGAAATACCACATCGGCTATATCGCGGGTGTTTTCGACCTGTTCCATGTGGGACATCTGAATATGTTCAAGCGTGCGAAGGAACAGTGTGATTACCTGATCGTCGGTGTTGTGACGGATGAAGGAGTGCGGAAATTCAAAGAAGTCGAGCCATTTGTCCCCTATGAGGAACGCGCGGAAATGGTCCGTTCCTGCCGGTATGTGGACGAAGTTGTGGAAATTCCGCTGAATTTCGGCGGTACACGCGACGCCTGGCGTCTGCATCATTTTGACTGCCAGTTCTCCGGCAGCGATTATGTGGATAATCCGGACTGGCTGTCGGAAAAAGAGTTTTTGGAAAAGCACGGCGCGGAGATGGAATTTTTCCCATACACGCAGAGTACAAGCTCTTCCAAAATAAAAGAGCTGATTGACAAGAAACTGTTATAAACCGGAGATTTCCGCAGGCCGCGGCTCTCCGAACCAATCCTATATTAAAAAGTGAAGGAGCACCGCAATGAACATCTTCTACTCCCCCACCGGCATCGTGGATTCCCGGCATCCTGCGCAGGGGCTGACGGACATGTCCCATGCCGGATTAAAGCATATTGCCCTGGATCTCGCCATGTACTGTTCCGGGCACGATCTCGAAAACTATGGGAAACCAATGCAGCCCTGCCGTCCCGTACCGCGCGGAAATAACCCCCAATGCGGAGATTGCCGCCCAAAAGCCGACAAGGGGACACCGGGTAACGATACTGCCGCTAAAAAAACTGCAAATCCGAATCCATACTCCGACGCTTCCGACAGAGTTTCCTCCATCTGCACCCCGGAAGCTATGCTGAAAAATCTGCGGCCTTTCCTGGAACAGTGCCGCAGCCTGGGTCTCTCTGTACAGTTCCTGCGCGTCCCGCGCCTTCCGTGGGACAGCAAGCGCAGGGATCTGAATCCCCTGCTTGAACAAATCGCCCACTCCGCAGTCCGGCTCTGCGGAAAAATCGGCTGCCGATATCTGGCCGTTTCTCCTCTGTTCGCCAGCATAGAAAAGGGCACGGAGTGGCAGATCAACCGAACGTATTATCTCCGTCTTGCCAAAGCTGCCCGCAGATACCGCGTCACCCTCCTGCTGGAAAACCAGTGCCGCAGCCACAACGGACACCTGCTCCGCGGAATCTGTTCTGACGGAGCCGAAGCCGCTGCATGGATCGACATGCTGAATGCGGAGGTGGCAAGGCAGGACAACCTGTTACACGCAGAAATTCCAGCACAGGGTCACTCCTCCCACGCAGAAGCTCCGGCACAGGATCACTCCTCCCACGCAGAAGCTCCGGCACAGGGTCACTCCTCCCACGCAGAAGCTCCGGCACAGGATCACTCCTTCCACGCAGAAGCTCCGGCACAGGATCACTCCTCCTGCGCAGAAGCTCTGGCACAGGATCACTCGCAGCCCCGCTCAGACAGCCCTGTCTTCGCCTTCTGCCTGGACACCGGAATCTGCACGCTCTGCGGCCAGGACATGCAGGCATTCGCCGCTGCTCTCGGCCGCCGTCTCCAGGCGGTCATCCTCCGGGACTGCGGCAGACAGCAGGAATCTTCTCTTCTGCCCTTCACCTCCGCCTTCCAGGGTCAGCCCGGGACAGACTGGCTCAGCCTGATCCGCGGCTTGAGGAGCATGGATTTTGGCGGCAGCCTTGTGCTTGATTTTGCAGATACCGCAGCCGCGTTTTCCCCGCTGCTCCGTCCCCAGCTTCTGCCGCTGGCGAAGTCCGCGGCAGAGTATTTTAAATGGCAGATCGAGCTGGAAAGCCTTTTAAAAAAGTACGAGTCCATCGTCCTCTTCGGAGCCGGGAACATGTGCCGCAATTACATGAAATGCTACGGCAGCCAGTACCCTCCCCTCTTCACCTGCGACAACAATCCGGCCGTCTGGGGGACCACGATCTGCGGACTGGAGATCAAGCCGCCGGAAGCCTTAAAGGAGCTTCCCGACAGCTACGGCATTTTCATCTGCAACATTTATTACCGTGAGATCGAAACACAGCTTCGGAAAATGGGCATCAAAAATATAGAATTTTTCAATGACGAGTACATGCCGTCCTTTCATTTTGACAGGCTGGAAATGTATTGATTTCAGAAAAATGCCGCGGCCCGCAAAAAATATACTCTGTTTTCCCGTCCGGACATGGCTGCGGCAGACAGTTGAATTTTGGAGGTATCAGAACCATGGTTTCTATCGGTGTACAGACAAAAAATGTAGTTTATGACTCGGATCCGGCAGCCGGTTTTCAAATGCTGAAAGATACAGGATTTTCCTGCGCAGATTTCAGCCTGAATTCTTACCTTTTAAATACATCGCTGTATCAATTGGATTTGAATGAATTTTTTGATCAATCCTGCGCGGAGCTGGAGCATTTTTTCTCCCCCCATAAAAAGGGCGCGGCCGCAGCCGGCATTACCCTGAATCAGATGCACATGCCCTACCCGCTCTATGTCCCGAACGGCGGCAGCGGCTTGAATGGCTATCTGCAGGACACTGTGGCACGAAAGAGCATGCACATCTGCGCTTTTTTTCAGTGCCCTTATATCGTAGTGCATGGGTTTAAGCTGGTACGCAATCTCGGCTCGGAGGAAGCGGAATGGGAACAGACCGAGAGGTTTCTCGACACACTGGCCCCGCTGGCAAAGGAACTGCGGATTACAATCTGCGTAGAAAATCTTTACAATTCTGTCGGCGGTCACCTCGTCGAGGGCCCCTGCTGCGACGCAAAAAAAGCGGCAGAGCGCATCGACCGCTTTAATGACAGGCACCACGGAGAGCTGCTTGGATTCTGTTTTGACACAGGGCACGCCAATCTCACAGGCATTGATTTTGAAAGCTTCCTGTGCGCTCTGGGACACCGCTTGAAGGTACTCCACATTCATGATAACGATGGCGCGGGGGATCTGCATCAGATTCCATTTACATTTACAAAAACAAGGGAAAATACAGCCGCCACGGATTGGAACGGATTTCTGAATGGATTGAGACGCATACATTTTGACCAGGTACTGAACTTTGAGACCGCTCCAGTACTAAGCGCGTTTCCCGAAGAAATGAAACCCCAGGCGCTGCGGTTTATCGCAGAAATCGGAGAATATTTTAAAAAACACTTGTAATTCAATGTATTTACAGGTAAACTGATAATTAGACTCTTGCAGGCTTGTAAACATGAGTTACTATTTTTTTCCGATATTCAGCGTTTAGAAGATTATCACCAAGTCGAACACGTGAATGAAATTAAGAGAAAGGCATATGAGACCTTTTGGCTTCTTAAGCACTTAACAACAATTTCTTACAGATGGAAAACTTTTTAGATACGTTATTCTATTATCTAAAGTTTAGAAAATGTGATGCGCAGTCAATGGAACTTATGCTATTAGCATTTAAGGCCGGACAGTTAGTATCATTATGACTCGTATATTTTTTAGGAAGGGAGGTCTTTCAGACCATGATTTTAAAGGACTGCAGTACATGTATGGTTTACGATACGTCCGGCGAGCTTCTGGTGAAGGCCAGAGTCATGAGCGTGGAAGAGCGGATCACGCTTCATTTTGAGGATGACAGCAAGCTCGGTCCCGATACGGACAAATTGGAGATTGACTTTTTTGACAGCCAGATGGGCTGCATCAAGACATATAGCAGCCTGGTCGTCCATAAAAATACGGATCCATGGGTGCTGGAGCCGTGGATGGCACAGTGCGAGATCCTGGAGGTCCGCGAGACGATCCAGCGGCAGAAGGATCTGCGGGTGAAGCTGGAGAAGGAGCTGGAATTTACGTCTACCGTACACGGACATTTTATGGGGACCATACATAATATCAGCGTGGGAGGCATTATGCTCTATACAGAGATGCCGCTGACTGTGGACGAGGAGATCGAGTTCCGCTACTGTTTCCTGAAAAGGGAATACGAGGTCAAGGCAGTCATCCTGCGGGAACAGGAAATGATCAAAAAGCGGCATGTCTATGGCTGCCAGTTTATTGATCTGACGAAAAGCGCGGAGAGAGATATCCGCCAGTTTGTATTCAAGCAGCAGTTAAAGAGGATCTGGTAGGCCGGCCAGCCAATTAGGAGGAATTACCCATGATATCAATCACTTCACTACAGGATGCAGAAAATGGCACGCTGTTTCATATGGACTGTAGTTTTTTATCCCCTGTCCGGTACGTGTGTGAAAGTCCGGACACTGTCTGCCTTATTTTTTCCGAAAAGCCGGAGAACCTGCCGGATCGGGTCTTTTTAATGCCGGACGGCAGGCAGTATGATTACAGGGCGTTTATCTATACGCTCTCGGAAGGCGCGGAGACCTGCCGTCTGCGGGACGGTATGCCGGATCAGGCAATCCCCCCTGAAACAGGAGCGAATGAAGCCGGATCCGGTATCCAGACAATGATCCAGGCAGACGCCGAACATGATTATTATATCGTCCGGGGCGCGACCGACGACATCCAGGAGGTTCGGAAGAACTTCCGTGTGTATGTCTCTTTCCGTACGTCCGTTTATTTTGACAACGATCCGAAGGAGGCCATGGTCACCATCAAGGATATCGGCTGCGGAGGCTTTCTGTTCGTCTCCGACAAAAAATATCAACCGGGGGATACCCTGTCCGTAGTCCTTTTTGATTCCAGGAATCCGCTGCTGGTGAAGGCCCGGATCCGGAAGCTCCGTCCTGTCCGAAAAGAAGGCCGGCACGGGTACGGATGCGAATATATTGACCTGAATCCGCAGGCTGAGGCGCGGATCCGCAATTACGTTTTCCACACGGAGGTTCTGCAGGTGAAGGCAAAGGAGTCCTGATACAGAAAACCTGCCGCCGGCAGCCTTTCCGTATATGATGGTATTCAGAGCCGGTTCGGCTCTCCTTTGGAGACAGCCGCAGCCAGCCCATATACAAAAAAAGAAGAGGAGATCTCCCGTCAGGAGCCCCCCTCTTCTTTTTTCGTATCCTTTTTCGCGCCCTTTTCTCCGCTTTCTTCCCCGTCTTCCTTCTTCACCTCGTTCACTTCCACGGTGGCCTCTCCCGCAGCGGAATGCTTCGGAGTATATTTTAAAAAGTAAGTATAGATATCAACAATCGCCTGGTACAGCTCCTCCGGGATTGCCGTCCCCAGATCCAGCTGCGTCAGCACTGTTGCCAGCGAATTGTCCTCGTAAACAGGCACGCCGTTCTCATTGGCCACCTCCACGATCTTCTCCGCCATATAGCCCAGCCCGGACGCCACGATAACGGGCGCAATGTCCCTGTTCTCGTCATACCGCAGCGCGACTGCTTTTTTATTCCTGATATCGTCATATTGTGACATTGACCGCATTTCTCCTTTCAAATATCTTCGGGAACGCAGCAGATACCTTGATCGGAACCTGGCCCTGCTCCACGCCAAGATACTCGACCTCCAGGTGATTCTTGCTCATGATCTTACGGATATTGTCACGGATGTCGCCCTCATGTCCTGCCAGCTCTTCCGGATAATGAATCAGCATATCCATCTTCCCATTCTCATAATACATCATCATGTCAAAAAAGCCAACATCTTTTAAGTCAAATTTGATCAATAATTTAATTCCGCGCTCCTTGGAGCCCGGATTGCCCGACTCCTCGTCCGGATCCACCCAGATCTCCGAATACATCGGCACCCCGTTCAGGATCACCGGGAGCATCACATGCATGACCGGCATATACACGCTCTCATTGATCAGCATGCTCCGCATCATATTCACGAAGTCCTCTTTATTCTCCAGTCCCGCCTCTCCTCTCACACCGGCCTGCATGATATTGAGAAGCTTATCGGTCCAGTCCATCTTGCCCGCGGCCTTGTCATAATCCACATTCAGCAGCATATCCTTAAACTGAGCGCCCGTCATCCCCTGAAAATGCTTCTGGAAGGACGGAAAATCCATCAGCCTCTGGAATGCCTGCGCCACCTTGTCCACGTTTCCGTTTTCCAGCCGGGAGGTATTGAGGGCAAGCAGGCTGATCAGATCCCGGATCTTCCCCAGATCCTTTGTCTGAGAAATATAGCTGCCAAGGTAAGGAATGATCTGCCCCTTCAGAAGCTGCACATTGGCCTGGCTCCCCTCCATACTGTAGGGCCGCAGCCTGGACGCAAGCTGGTGAAGCTCCTGGCGGTTGTTCCGGAACATCCGGCCCTCAATCTGCTCCAGAAGATCCTGGATCGTCTGCTGCAAGTGCTTACCGGAGGACATATCGTTGTATCTCCGGAGCATATCCAGAATCCCTGCTTTCAGCTCCACGGAATTGGTATCATTCATAATCTGGCGCAGTACATCAAATAAAGGACCCTGCAGCCGGTTCGCCCCTGCCATGGCGTCCTTTAAAAATCCGTTCAGCTCATCCGGGTTCATCTGCAGCATCTGGAACAGTGCCTGAATATCCGCTGCCGTCCCCTTGCCGATCCCGGATTCCACCATATTCGCCATCCCGCCGAACAGCATCCGGGTCATAACCTCCTGGAGGTTGGGCAGTTCCCTTAAAGACTGGACAAAATTCCCAAAATTGGATTCGTAGGAAATTCCCTTCCCCTGCTGGCCGTCCGCGTCGGTCCGGCCGTCGGCCCTGACCACCCGTCCCGGGTCCACCTGATTTTTGATGCTTAAGTCCTGTGTCTGCTGGGTCGGAGTCTGCTTATTATTGACTGCGTTATTGTCATATCCCACAACAGGAGTCGTTACTTTTAAAATATTTGACATTTTTTCACCTGCTTTGCAATTTACTCTTATCGTTTCCCGCAAGTCTGACGATATATATTAATAAATGTAATTTTTGTAGTTTAAAACATCACATTATATTAGATAAGGCGGTACTAAGATTATGGATAACATGCTTGAAATGTATCTCTATGAGACAAACACTCTTATGGAACAACTGGACGAACTCTTGATAGAAGCAGAGAAGAATTCGGATTTCACGACGAATGACGTCAATGAGATTTTCCGTATCATGCACACAATTAAAGGCTCATCTGCCATGATGGAATTCTCCACGTTGATGGAGATCGCCCACCATATAGAAGATCTTTTCTTCTATATCCGAGAAAACGGAATGGATTCCCTGGATGAATCACACAAGAATGACTTGTTCAATCTGATGTTCCAGTCAACGGATGCTCTTCGCGGCGAAGTTGAAAAAATCGAAAACGATGAGCCCCTTAGCACTAATATCGACTCAATCATTAAAAGTATTAATAGTTTTTTGGAAAAAATCAGTTCTTCCGGTGAGAAGTCTTCTGAGGACACGCCTGCGGAAACAGCGTCCGCTCCCACTGCGCCGCCCGCAGATAAAGAGGCTATTGCCGCGATCAACCAGGAACTGGCAGGATGCCCAGACAGCAAGCTTCCTTATTTTATAAAGATCCACTTCGAAGAGGGCTCCGGTATGGAGAATCTTCGTGCCTTTATGATCATCACCGCCCTGAAGGAGATCGACATACAGTTCGAATATTATCCTTCCGATGTGGAGACCAACAGCGACACGGCGGAGTCCATCATAGACAACGGCTTCTTTGTAGCGCTTTCCTCTCAGGAAGATGTGGACAGCGCAGTCGGGATTCTGAAGGAGCAGAACAGCATCCAGGCCTATGAGGTCATTGAAAATGTGCATGCGAAGGCGGAAGCGCCCAAGCAGGAAGCGCCGGCGCCGGCAGTTCAGAAGAGTGCTGAAGCCGCTCCGGCTCCGGCAGCCGCAGAGAGCGCGCAGAAGAGCGCTCCGGCTCCGGTCACCGCTTCTACGCACAGCGCTCCGGTGAAGCAGAGTCTCATCAGCGTCAATCTTTCCAAGCTTGACAGTCTGGTAGCTGTTGTGGGCGAGATCGTGATCACGGAATCCATGGTCACTTCTTCTCCGGATCTGCAGAACCTGAAGTTGGATAACTTTATGAAGTCCGCGCGCCAGCTGCGGAAGCTGACCGACGACCTGCAGGATATCGCGATGTCTCTTCGAATGGTTCCGGTATCCGGTACCTTCCAGAAGATGAACCGTGTTGTCCGGGATATGAAGAAGAAGCTGAACAGGGACGTAAGGCTTACTCTGGTAGGCGAGAACACCGAAGTTGACAAGACCATCGTGGACAGCATCAGTGACCCGATCATGCATATTGTCCGCAACTCCGTGGACCATGGTATTGAGGAGACGCGGGAAGAGCGTATCGCGGCAGGCAAGGATCCCCAGGGCGAGGTCATCCTGGCTGCCAGCCATACCGGAAGCGAGGTCATCATTACCATTACCGATGATGGGCGGGGCATGGATACAGAGAAGATCCTGGCAAAGGCGGAGCGCAACGGCATTCTGACCAAGCCTGCCAGCGAGTACTCCAAGAAGGAGATCCTTTCCCTTCTGATGCTCCCCGGTTTTTCCACCAACGAGGAAGTGACCGAGTTCTCCGGGCGAGGCGTCGGCATGGACGTTGTAAAGAAAAATGTAGAATCCGTAGGAGGCACCATTTCCATTTCCAGTGAATTTGGACAGGGAAGCGTCACTACATTGAAGATTCCTCTTACTATGGCGATTACGGACGGTATGGAGATCTCCGTCGGGAAGTCTCTGTTTACGATTCCGATCGCAAATATCCGCCAGTCCCTCAAGATCCAGAGAGATGAAGTCATACTTGACGCGGGCGGCAATGAGATTGTAAAATGTCTGGGTGAATTTTATCCGATCATCCGTGTACATGAGTTATATAATATTGAAACGGAAAAGACCAATATTGAAGACGGTATCCTGATCTGGGTAGAGTCCGCTGATAAGTCCTTCTGCCTGTTTGTGGATGAACTGCTCGGCGAGCAGCAGGTCGTTGTAAAGCCGCTTCCTTCCTATTTGAACAGTTTCAATATCAAGAACTCAGGAATCGGCGGCTGTACGCTTCTCGGCGACGGCAATATCAGTCTGATCCTGGATATTGGTAACTTATACGCAGCATATCATACTCAATATTAAACTATAGGAACCGGAGGAATAATTTTATGTCAGCAGATACACATAAGAACACGGAGGTCGGCATTTCTGAGAATGAGGCTCCTGTTTCCACAGAAAGATTTTTAACATTTACTTGTGACGGATTGAATATCGGTGTCAGTACAAATTACGTGATCGAGATCATCACGGATCATTCCATCACCATGCTTCCTCTTGTCCCGGATTATCTGAAGGGCATCATCAGCATGAGAGGTGAGATCATCCCGATCATTGATATCCGTCTCCGTATGGGAAAGCTTCCTATTGAATATACCAGCACAACCTGTATCATCATCCTGGATATCAATGATGTGAAGATCGGCATCCTGGTAGATGCCGTTCAGCAGGTGATGGATGTAGACCAGAGCTTGATCTCTCCTGTCCCGGTGGAAAACCAGCAGGAGCTGATCCGGGGCATGGTTTCCTCAGGAAATAATTCCGTGATCCTTTTCCTGGATTGCGAAAAACTGATCCAGGCATATTAAAAAAAAGGAGCAAGAAACATGTTAACGATAAATGACAAGGAATTCCAGCGTCTTGTAAAGTTTGTACATCAAAATTATGGGATTGATCTGTCGAAGAAACGGCAGCTCATCACCGGACGCCTTTCCAACACGATCGTCGGTATGGGATTCAACTCGTTCGAAGATTACGTAGAGTACCTGATCAATAATGGCAAGCCGGAAGACCGGGAGCTGATGCTGAATAAGCTCACGACCAACTATACTTATTTTATGCGTGAAGAGGCGCATTTTAAACTGTTCTCAGAGACCATCCTTCCTTATCTGGAGCAGACAAAGAAGGATAAAGTACTCAGCATATGGAGCGCCGGCTGTTCCTCAGGCGAGGAGCCTTATACGATCTCCATCATCCTGAAGGAGTATTTTGCAAATAAGCCCGGATGGGATACAAGGGTACTCGCCACGGATATTTCTCAGAATGTACTGCGCAGTGCGGTAAATGCGGTCTATGACGAGGATTCGCTCAAGGAGTTATCCCCGGCCTGGAAGAAGAAGTATTTCCGTCCCGGAGACGCTCCCGGCACGTACCATGTTACGCAGGATCTGCGAAACAATGTCATCTTCCGGACGTTTAACCTGATGGATCCGATCAAATTCCGCTTGAAATTCGACGTTATCTTCTGCCGAAATGTGATGATCTATTTTGACCAGGAGACGAAGGAAGCGCTTGTCAAAAGATTTTTCGACGCGACCAATGACGGCGGTTATCTTCTGATCGGACATTCGGAAGGGCTGAACAAGGCCACAACGCCTTATAAGTATCTCAAGCCTGCGACTTATCGGAAGGTAAAATAAAAAGTATGACGAGCTGCTTTTGAGAATTCAGAAGCAGCTTTTTTAAAAAACTCTAACACTTTACAATATTATGTGATAAAATAAATTTATGATGTTTGGCCAGGAAGTATTTTGGCCGCAAGAAAGGGATGATATTTTATGAATAATTCGATCAAAGTGCTGGTTGTGGACGATTCGTCTCTGTTCCGGCAGATGATCATACAGCATCTTTCCACCCAGCCCGGCATAGAAGTCGTAGGCTATGCGATTAATGCATTTGACGCAGGTCAGAAGATCCCGCGGCTGAAACCGGATGTGCTGACTCTGGATGTGGAGATGCCCGGACTCAATGGAATTGAATTTCTCAAGCAGCTCCTTCCGAAAAATCCGATCCCGGTCATTCTCGTATCTTCTTTAAATTTGAGTGTATTTGACGCGCTGTCCGCAGGCGCCGTGGATTTTGTCCGCAAGCCGGATATGAGCGCAAAAAATTCAAAGGATACATTTTTTACCGGCCTGACGCTGAAGGTACGTGCGGCGTCCAAGGCAAAGGTACGCGTGGCTGCCCGGCAGAATACCGGCAGTGCCGTGACCGCGCAAAATGTCGCGGCGAAGCCCATGCCCTTTCCACCTATCCCGCGGAATGTCCTGGACTCCACCATCATCGGCCTGGGTGCTTCCACCGGGGGAACGGAAGCCACGCTTGCCGTGCTGCAGAAGCTTCCGGCAAATATTCCCGGCATCGTGATCACGCAGCATATGCCGGAGGGATTTACGGACATGTACGCGCAGCGTTTGAACCGGATCTGCAGTATGGAGGTCCGTGAAGCGAAGAACGGCGATGTCATCCATCCCGGACTGGCTCTCATCGCTCCCGGAGCGAAGCAGATGGAAGTTGTCAGAGCGGGAAATAACTACATTGTACAGTGCCACCCCGGACCCAAGGTCAGCGGACACTGCCCGTCTGTAAATGTCCTCTTTAACTCCATTGCCAAGAATGTCGCCATAAAAAAAGTCGGCATCATCATGACCGGTATGGGCAGCGACGGAGCGGAGGGACTGCTGCAGATGCGCCAGAAGGGCGCGTTTACGATCGGACAGGACAAGGAATCCTGTGTGGTATACGGAATGCCGATGGTGGCTTACAATATCGGCGCGGTATGTACGCAGGCTTCCTGCGACAATATCCCTTCCGTTCTTTTGAATCATCTGAAAGGCTGACGGAATCATTTCCATCTGTACGGCTGTAAGTCATATACAGAAAACTGCCGACGGCATCCTTTCCACATACGATGGTATTTGGGTATTCTTCAAATATGAAAATTATCCAACTGTACGGTTGGATGCTCTAAAGAGCCTCCAACCTACTCATCCATTCGCAAAAACCGTGCTTACGCACTCTAACGTCTGCTAACGCAGCCGCTTTTTTGCTCATTTATGAGTAGGTTGCTAATCCAAAATCTCAGTTTTATTGCAATAAATTGCATAAAACTGAGATTTCGGATTGCAACCGTACAGTTGGAAAATTATGATCATAAAAACAGATGCGCTTCCAGCGCATCTGTTTTTTACGTCCGTATACGGAAAGCCCGTCGTCTGCTGCTTTCTGTATATGCCCTACAGGGTAAAAGTCATCCCACTTTTTGCGGGATTCGCTGTAATTAAATGTACTTTTTTTTATTATGATTTTCGAAGTTATGCCGATATTCAAGATATAAACTATAAAACAATTTGTTCTAATACAGTAAAAAAGACTGCAATGTTTAGAAAAGGAGTCCAGTATGAAAATAACGACTAACAATGTAATGAAAAGCTATCCGGATCTTCGGATTCATACAAAGGAAAATCCTGCTCCTTCTGCAGCTTCAAGTGACGGACATAGCTTTGACGCTTTGATCATACAGTCTAATCCACGACAGATTGAAGAGCACACCTTTGCAGAGTCGGTTTCCCGGCAGTTATCCTCCGGGATGTCTGATACCGCATCTGCAGAGAAGGTCCAGGATCTAAAGAACAAGGTTGCGGAGCATACGTATCAGATTGATGCCTATGCCATTGCATCCAGGATTTTATTGGTATAAGAGAAAGGCAGGTTCAGATCCTTTTTCATGTCTTTTGAAGAGATACCGCGGAACCAGAGATGAGGGGGAATCAGATTACTATTCCAGGAGGATTTGCGTGTATGAGTGATTTTTCAGCTTTTGCTGATCTTATGAAGGAATTCATAGAATTTTTTGATACATTGATTCCGATTGAACAAGATAAGCTTGATGCTACTGTGAAGAACCGGGTTGGCATTTTAGAAGATTTTATGCACAAGGAACAGGCCGCAGTCATGCGCCTGAGAGGGTTGGAACAGAAGCGTGAAGCGGAACAGAAGCGTCTCGGACTGGAGGGCTGCACCTTTCGGCAGATCTTGGAAAAGATCCCGGATACGGATGCAGCCATGCTAAAGCCCCTGTTCGACAGGGTTGACAGTCAGGTTCATACCATGCAGTCCTTAAGCGGAAGTATCCGGGATGCGATCGAAGTCAATCTTCGGGTCATTGAGTTGAATCTGGCCGGGAATCCGGTGGGAAAGGCCACCTATTCCGCAAGCGGGCAAAAGACTGAAAAGGAAAACACGAAGCATTTTTCAAGCCGTTCCGTATAGGGAATTCTATTGAGTTCCCGGGGAACCGTTTCATTTAATACATTCAGGAGGAGGATCCACTTTATGATGCGTTCAACATTTGCCGGTTTCACCACCGCTCAGCTCGCTATGGCTGCCAGCCAGCGTTCCATTGATGTGACCGGACAGAATATTGCAAATATTAACACCGAAGGCTATACAAGGCAGCGTCTTGATATTGCCAGTTTAAATTTGAGAAACGGTAGTTTCTACAATTCTTCTAACAGTACCAGGGTAGGTTATGGTGTCGATATGACCGGGATCTCCCAGCTTCGCGACCCATTCCTTGACGCCCAGTACCGTTCTCAGATTGCCAAGCTCGGAACCACCGATGCGCAGGCTGCAGGATTGGAAAAACTGCAGGTCGCATTTGACGAGAGTACAACGTCCGGGATCCGGGACGCATTCATTAATCTGAGCAATGCGCTCCAGACCCTTTCCAAAGACGATGGATATACAAAAGAAAATGATACCGTAGTTCGTTCCAGGATGCAGATTATTGTAAACCTGCTCCGTGAGAAAGCAGTTTCCCTTCAGGATATCCGGCATGATACACAGGAGAACTTCCGTGATACGGATATCAAAGACCTGAATGCGACTTTGAAGAACATTGCGGAATTGAATACCAGCATCAAGAACAGCCAGGTACTTGGAAATCCCGCATTGGAGCTGATGGATGAGCGGAACAAGCTGCTGGATGAACTGGGAAGCTATCTTCCGATCAATGTGGAATATAAGCAGAAGATGATCGGCGAAGGATATTCCGTACAGGTTCTGGATGTATCCTTTACGGATTCGGAAGGTGTAAGCCATCGGCTGATTTCTGACGGACGGTACGGACAGTTCAGTACAGATGTTTCCGGGCAGCCGGTTACACTGACGCTGACCGATGCGGATGGATATACGAATGAAATGACCGATAAGCTCACGGAAGGTACATTGAAAGGAAGCCTTGACTTTATGAATAAGTCGGGGGATTTTGATGACAGTGATTTTAAGGGAATCGGGTATTATGAGAAGGTGCTGGATTCGCTGGTTAAGACGTTTGCTGAGGCGTTTAATGAGGCAAATCAGAGTACTCATCAAACTGTACAAGGAGCTGACGGAAAAAATTATCTGCTCTATGAAACAAGCGATACACCGCCAGTAAAGGTATATAAAGGTGAAGATGGTAAGTATTATAAAGATAATGCTGGAAAACCTGATCTTAATAACGAATATACAGATGATATAAAAAAGTTAAGCCCTGTTTATGATAAAAATGGAGCCAAAACAGATCGTCCATTATTCGAGACTATTGATGGCAGCGGCAATTTCTCAGCACTCAACATCAAAATTGCTACTGGCTGGATGGACGGAAGTTATGGAATTACAAATTCTAACAATCAGGTAAATGGAGTGGTTGGTTCCACTGCCAATGAAAATATTGTAAATATGATCAATATGCTTTCAAAGGAATATGCTTTTACTGCTAAGGGCACAGCAGCCGGAAATAATGGTGCAGATGTAAGATTCTACACCGGAAGCTTCTATAACTGCTTTGCAAATATGGAAGTAACTCTTGGTATAGATATTTCATCAGCATCTACGATGTTGAACAATCAGATTACAGTCCTGAACCAGACTGCAAATTCCAGAGATGCCATTTCAGGTGTACAGTTAGATGAAGAAGGTATGAACCTGCTGCATTATAATCAGTCTTACAGTGCTGCGGCAAGGCTTATGACCACTCTTGACGAGATGCTTGACAAATTGATCAACGGCACCGGCGTAGTCGGAAGATAAGAGGAGGTTTAAAATGAGAATTACAACAAATGCGATTTTAAGAAATTATAATAAAAATCTTTCCACTTCTATGAAGAATCTGGATACGATGAGAAACAGGGTTATGACTCAGAGAAAATATATGTCTACTGCTGAGGATCCTTCCAGCGCATTGCGGGCTACTGCATTGGAGCGGAAATATGCAAAGAATAATGATTATCTGGATACGGTAGATGATATTCAGTCCCACCAGAACGCGCAGGAAGATTCTGCAATGCAGATCAGTAATATAGCGTTGGTTTTGGCAAAGCAATATGGTATCGAAGGAATGAACGGAACCAATCATTCCAAAGAGACCCGACAGACTTATGCCGACGCATGGCGCGGTGCACAGCAGAGTATGCTGCTTTCCTTGAATGCTACTTATGGTGATGAATATGTGTTCGGCGGAAGTGATGCTAAAAATGTTCCTTTTACTTTGGAGGATGGTGTAGATGGAAATGGGAATAAAATTCAGATTTTAAAGTATCGCGGCGAAGATGTTACCAACGGTGATCCGAAGATTTTAGAAGAATTATCCAAAGACTCACATTTTATTGATTTAGGTTTTGGACTGGGTGTTGAAGACGTTGCTAACCCGCCTGATGGACAGTATAATATTGATCCCGCTACCGCTTTCAATACTTCCCTTCCTGGTATCAACCTGGTTGGATATGGCCAAGATGCTGATAAGGATCCGAAGAACATGGTTCTTCTTGCGGGTATGGTTGCAGATGAGTTGGAAAAAGAGCCATTTGATTATGATCGGTACAAAGAGTTAGTAGGCAAGTTCGAGGACGGCCGCAACGACCTCCTCTCCGAGGTTACCATCCTGGGAACGCAGACAGAGTTCCTGACCACCACCAAGGAGCGTCTGGAGAACAATAAGATTCAGATTGCGGAAGATTATGACAATGTTGTAAATGTAGACATGGCGGAAGCGATCATGGATTTCTCATGGGCACAGTATGTTTATAATGCATCATTAAAGGTTGGAAACAATATTTTGACACCTTCATTTATTGACTTTATGAATTAATAGAAAATAAGAGAGAAGGGAGGAAAACTTTATGGATCAACTCATTCAGATTACGACTGTCCCCATTCAATATGAGTTGAAGATCAATAATGCGCGGCTGGAATATTCACGTTCCCGTGCTGAATTGGAAATTCATAAAAATGATGGTGGACTGTCTATCAAGAGCCGTCCTGTAAAATTGAAGCTGGATTCATTTCAGGCAAGAAATTCTGTTGTGCCGACGACTGCTACAAGTGTGAAGCAGTCCGCGCAGAAAGGCCAGCAGGCGGCTTACAGCGCTACCGCACAGTTAGCGCAGGAAGGTCAGCTCTTATTAAAAGCAGATATCGGCCAGGATGTGATCGGGCAGATCATGCAACAGAGGACAGCTCAGCCCACAGGAGAATTTGAGTTGGGATTTACCCCGTCTGCTCCGGTGGATATCAGTTATGAAGCTCCTGATCTGACAATCAATTACGAGATGGATAAGCTGAACTTTGATTTGAAGGTGGCCAACGGCAATTTTGAATTTATCCCGGGTAATATTGAGATGTCGATCACGCAGCGTCCTGAGGTATTGATCGAATATGTAGGCGGACCGCTCTATGTGCCACCGAGCGCAAATCCGGACTATGAACCAGTAGATATAAGGGCTTGAAAAAAGCCCTTATATTTTTAATTACAGCAATCACCAGGAGGTATAATATAATTGGAAATTAATGCAAAATATTTTGGACAAGTTTCATATGACAAGAGCGAATTAATCCATATTGTCAACGGATTGATCGGATTTGAAGCATATACGGAATATCTTCCGATTCCGTTTCATGAAGATAATGACTCCCTGATCTCCCTGCAGTGCCTGGAGGATGAGACGCTTTCTTTTATATTGATGAATCCTTTTGGGCTGCTGAATGACTACACACCCTCTTTGTCCGGGCAGGATATGAAAGAGCTGGATGCAGAGACCGCTGAGGATCTTTCCTACTATGTAATCTGTGTCATGCGTGATTCCGTTGCAGAATCGACGGTAAACCTGAAAGCGCCGCTTGTTGTCAATGTCCGGAGCCGTCAGGCAAGACAGGTTATTCTGGATCAGTCGGAATATACATTCCGGCATGTGATCGGAGACATGATAAAGGAGGAATCATAGCATGCTCATCTTACAACGCCGGAAGGGGCAATCCCTTTCTATTAATAAAAATATTAAATTGACGATCGTTGATACAGGAACAGACTGGGTAAAGCTTGCGATTGATGCCCCCAAGGAAATACCGATCCTCCGGACAGAGCTGGTGGAAGCGGCTGCTGAGAATCAGGCCGCCTCCCAAACCGTTTCGAAAGAAGTGCTTGACAAAATTTTAAAACAAAACTAGTACAGCGTTGCATTAATTTTGAAGTAATAAGCGCTTGATGTCCATGTCAGGACAAGGCGGAGGAAGGAGACGATGCCGGTAGCATCGTTGACTGACTCCAACGCAGTAATGGCATGGACAGCGAGTGATTATTACTCAATTATTAGTGCAACGCTGTACTAGTATAGTGACACATTAACTTTCATTCAAAGTCAGTACACTAGAGGAAATAAAAAGGGCTCTGCGGAAATGATATTTGCGGTAAACCATGTTATATCACGCAATGATCATCATTTCCGAAAGCCCTTTTATTTTATCCAAATAATGGTGTGGAATAATAACGGTCTGCTGTGTCCGGAAGCAGCGCAACGATCGTTTTTCCTTTATTTTCCGGACGCTTTGCCAGTATGAGCGCCGCATGCAGTGCCGCGCCTGAGGAAATTCCTACCAAAACTCCTTCTTGTTTGGCAAGCAGCTTTGCCGCTTCGTATGCGTCATCAATTTCGATTGAGATGATCTCATCATAAATCTCTGTGTTGAGAACTTCCGGAATGAAGCCTGCCCCGATTCCCTGAATCTTATGAGGGCCGCCCTTTCCTTCGGAAAGCACCGGAGAGTCCGCGGGTTCAACAGCAATGATCTTGATATCGCCATTTTTTGATTTGAGATATTCGCCGGTTCCGGTCAGTGTACCGCCGGTTCCTACGCCTGCCACAAAGTATTCTACCTTTCCGTCCGTGTCCTTCCAGATCTCGGGACCGGTGGTGGTTCTATGCGCGGCAGAGTTGGCCGGATTCACAAACTGGCCTGGGATAAAGCTGTCCGGGATTTCCTTTGCCAGTTCTTCCGCTCTGTCGATGGCACCCTGCATCCCCAGCGAGCCGTCCGTCAATACCAGCTCCGCGCCGTAAGCCTTTAAGATATTCCTTCTCTCTATGCTCATGGTCTCCGGCATGGTCAGGATGATACGGTAGCCTTTTGCTGCCGCAATAGAGGCAAGGCCGATCCCTGTATTTCCTGATGTAGGTTCGATGATCACGGAACCGGGCTTTAACATCCCCTTTTCCTCTGCATCTTCGATCATGGCTTTGGCAACCCGGTCCTTTACGCTTCCTGCTGGATTGAGATATTCCAGCTTTACCAGCACTTTGGCAGCCAGATCCAGGTTTTTCTCTATATTGACAGCCTCTACAAGAGGGGTATTCCCTATTAACTCCATGGTTCCTTTATAAATGTTGGACATGATATGATCCTTTCTTGTTACAGTTTATTTCCCAGCCAGCCAACATGCTGATCGGCTGAGAGGATGCGGGCGGCATATCACCCGATCTTTCGTTTACTTCAGCGATTCCTCCTGCAGCCGGTCGAATTCTGCCATACATTCATCGACAGTGGCTCCTCCCAAGAGATTCCGTACGATCAGGCAGGTGTTTCCCCACTGCTCCATCTTCATTCCGGCGTTGGAGCCAAGGACATACTTATTCTCCTGGATCTTCTGATTCAGCGGCTTTAACGCGTCGATACAGTCTACCTCTACGTTTTTCGACGGAGAGATCACCTTATTATGTTCCGAATAGATCTGAAGCGCTTCATCGGAAAGGATAACATTCAGGACCTTCTTTGCATCCTCCATGTTCTCCGCATTGGTGCCGATTCCATATCCTGTCATCGACACGACCGGCATTGGGCCGAGATGGCTTGGAAATCCGATTACCTGAAGCTCAAAATCCGGAGCTCCATATGCAGTCTCCGAGTTCGCCGCCCCCCAATATGCCATCACGATCGGAGTCTTCTGCGACAGAAAATCCGGCCCTTCCCCGTCGATCGCCTCGGAGACATAGGCCTTTTCCGCATCGACATATCCAAGGTCGATCAGCTTCTGAAGAAATTCGAATGCAGGACGCATATAATCGCTGTACTTACGTTCCCCTTTATTCAGCGCTTCAATCTCTGCCTCCGTATCCCCCCCGTTGTACAGGTCCGCGTAAGCCTGAGCAAATACAAAATTCTCCAGCCACCAGCGGTTTGCGCCAATAGGCGTCTCAATCCCATTTTCCTGGAAAACCCTGCAGCATTCCAGCAGATCCTCCGGGGTTTCCGGCAGTTCCAGCTTGTATTCATCAAACATCGTCTTATTGACAAACAGGCCGTGAGCCACAACCTCCTGCGGAATTGCAACAAGCTTGCCGTCCACCATATTTGCCGTCTTTACGACCTCTCTTAAATTCTCAACACAGTCCAGGCCGGACAGATCCAGAAGATTTCCTTCCGACCCCAGCACCTGGATCGTGTCCGGATTCAGCAGATACAGGTCATCCATATTATTGCGGACGCGGTTAACACCGACTTCATCATAAGTCATGTCCTGGTGGTCATCCGCCGTATAGGTCCTGTATTCTACGGTCAGCCCAAGTTCCTCCTCTGCCATGGCGATCGTCAGGTCAAATGCGCTTCTTGCTATATTTTTCGCATTGGGATTTGATTTTTCCATAGGGCCAAACAAATTGACTACCTTTTTATCCTTTTTCTCATTTTTGATCAGATTGTTGACGGATTCTTCTTTGCCTCCGCAGGCTGCTGCTGAAAACATCAGCATAACGGCCAGGCCGGCCGCCGCTGATCGTTTCATTCTCCCCCGGGTCTTTCTTTTCATTGCTTATTCCTTTCTTTGCGCTACGGCGTTTTCTTAATACATTGCTTTATAACTTTTTTCAGCAGATCGATATCAATCGGTTTTGCCAGATGTACATTCATTCCTGCATCCAGTGCTTCCTTTTCATCTTCCGCAAATGCATTTGCCGTCATGGCAATGATCGGAATGGTCCGCGCGTCTTTCCGCTCCAACACACGAATCGCCCTGGTGGCGTCATATCCATTCATCACCGGCATCTGGACATCCATCAGGATTGCATCGAACTCACCTTCCGCCGCATTCGAAAAACGCTCTATAGCCATCTGGCCATTTTCAACGACCTCACATCCCGCCCCCTCAATCGAGAGGATCTCTTGAAGAATCTCCGCATTGATCTCGTTGTCTTCCGCCGCAAGAAAATGCAGTCCCTCCAAAGTCACGTCCTCCGCGCCCTCGGGTGCTGTTTCTTCCTGTTTATCATTCTGCATTTCCATAATCTTTTCTTTAAATGCAGATACGAAAAATGGTTTCGCAAGCATCTCCGTGTTCTCAATGCGGAGCGCCTCTTCTATCCTGGTATCATCATACGACGCCAGAAACAGGATCGGCACCGTATACGGAATGGTCTCCCGCAACTTTTCCGCAGTATGGGCGATGCCGAGGTCCGCCCCGTTCCAGTCCAGCAGGATCAGGTCATAACCACAATAGCCTTTCAGGGACTGCAACTGGCTGTCATTCCCGCCGCTGCCTTCCGGGGACCGCGGCTGACTCTCCTCCCCGCTGCTGTCTTTCCTGTGATACTCCCGGATATGCCGCAGGGCTTCCTCTTCACCGGAGGCTGTATCCACATGGATCCCGGTGTCTTTCATCAGCACCTGGATATTTTCCGCACTCTCTGCATCGCCGTCCACAAGTAGGATACTGGAAATTCTGTTCTTCTCCCAGAACTGCCTGTCGGCCCGGCCTTCCGGTATACGAAATTCCAGTTCTACCCTGAAAAGGGTTCCATGATCCACTTCACTGGTCACGTCGATCGTACCGCCCATGAGCTCTACGATATTTTTTGTGATCGCCATGCCAAGGCCCGTTCCCTGAACCTTATTGGTGGTACTGTTCTCCGCCCTGGTAAATGCATCAAAAATGGTTTCCAGGTACTCCGGCGTCATCCCGTATCCGTCGTCTTCCACTTCAATTCGGATATGCTCATACTGACTGGAGCGCTGTTTCAAACCGATGATCCGAAACCAGATATTGCCTCCCTCGGGCGTATATTTTACGGAATTGGAAAGGAGGTTGATCAGGATCTGGTTGATCCTCGTCTCGTCCCCCAGCAAATATTCGTGCTTGATGCCTGTGACTTCCAGGTGAAAACTCTGTGCTCTTGCCTGCGCCATGGGTCGGATGATCGTGTCTACGGAGGACACCAGGTCGTTCAGGGTGAATTCCTCAACCGTAAGCACCACCTTTCCGCTTTCAATCTTGGAAACGTCCAGGACGTCATTGATCAGACTGAGCAGATGCTGTCCGGAGGCAGTGATCTTCTTCGTGTATTCCCGCACCTTCACCGGGTCTTCCGCATCCTTGGCAAGCAGCGTCGTAAATCCCAGGACCGCATTCATCGGGGTCCGAATGTCGTGCGACATGTTGGAAAGGAACGTGGTCTTGGAGTTGCTTGCGATCTGCGCGGCCTGCAGGGCTTCCGCCAGCCGCTGGTTGTGTATCTCGCGTTCGGCCTCACGCTCTCTCCGGAGCCGTTCCTGCTGTCTCTGGTTCAGGTAATACAGCGTGCAGCAGAGGAAAAAGGCAACCAGCATTACCATGATGACGATGAAAATGTTCTGGTTTACAGTGCGGCCCTCCTGCTGGATCGCCCCGATGGGTACGTAACCGATCAGATAGATCGTTCCCTCATTTACCGCCCACATATAGTTCAGGGCGCTTTTTCCCTGTATATTGTGATAGAATAAAATATTATCCCCGTTTTTCACGCATTCCTCAACTTCTGCCCGAAGGCTTTCTTCCTGTATGTTGTTGGCGCGGTAAAAGTCTTCCAGGTTCAGATGTCCTGCATCCCTCTCCCCCATTCCCTTGGGTTTGAGCACAAGTCTCTCGCTCTGGGTATCCATGATATAGAGCATGGCCTGCCCGTTATAAAAACCATCCGGAAGCGACCGGTCAAGCGCGTCATACACGTACTCGATATACAGCGAGGCAATCTCCTGACCGTCCTTTTCCACCGGACACTTGATCGTATACGCCCAGGTTCCCATATAATTTATATAAGACTGGGAAATCGGAAGCCCGTCAACGCTCCCCCCTGATGAGAAATCAAGTTCTTCTGCGGTAAACAGATCTCCTGTATTGGAAACGCCTTCTTCCTCCCCGGAGAAAATCAGAGACATCTTTACCATGGTCTGATTCATGTCGTAGGCGCAGACAAACCTCTCGGGATCTTCAAGATCTGCGATCTCCTGCGCAATCAGCTTCTGGAACTCTGCCTCCTTCAGCAGGATGGCTTCGATCGTCCCCTTCATCAGATCCAGACTCTCGCTCAAGTTCTGGATGGCAGAATCCGACATCTCTTTGGAAATCTTGTGCGCCACGGAGAATATGACAGCTCCGAAAATGCTGAAAATCAGTATAATAGAAAGAAGCAGAGGGAAACCTTTGTCTTTTTTTCTTCGGTCCTGCTTCTTTTCTGTTCTTTTTTCTTCGTTGTTATTCATTTCTCTTTTCACTGGATAACCCTTTTCCACACGGGATAATGCAACTTTTTATTACAATAATATTATACCTCTATACATATTTTCGTGTCAATATGATTCCTGTTTTTGTGGAAGGGACGGCAGAGGCAGGTTGATCGAAAAAAAGCTATCCCCTACGTCAATAGAGGATAGCTTTTAATTCAATCAATACTTCAATCTCTACCGGGATGTTTCCCGGAAGTACATTCACGCCTATGGCAGATCTGTATTCGGAAGGATTACCCCGCTTCCTTCCCCGCATACTCCCGATAGATCACCGGCTGGATCACAACCGCCAGCACCGTATACAGTCCCAGCAGCATCGGCACCGCGCCCGTGACCTTATCCCCCAGGGAGCACAGGTTAAACATGCCAAGTGCCGTCCCGGTCTGGAGCAGCTGGTCCGGAAGGAGTCCCAGCAGACGGGCGACCGCCGGGCTGTTGATATTTGCTAGGAATGACGGGATAAAGATCAGGATGAACGGAACGAGCACCGCAACCACGGTAGACCTGGTTTTTGCCGACACCAGCATGCTTAAGGCGGAAATGAACAGGCATCCGATGTACCCGCCGGCCGCAGTCAGTAAATACTTTTCCAAAACCGTGATTGGCTGTCTCCATCAGTATCCGCGATACCTTTACACGAAAGGAAATGAAAGAAAACTTTTATCACGGAATGATCTTAGGGCTTCTACAGGCAGAAGGAAGCTGGAGTGTGAAATCTAATGCAGAATCTGGAATAGGATACACCGATATCCGCCTGGAAATTCCCTCCACAAAAACAGGCTGCATCATCGAAGTCAAGTATGCCGAAAACGGCCGATATGAGCAGTCATGTTCCACTATATTGGCAGGATGCCGCGCGGCGAGTGCGCGGCACCATATGAACAATTAGAAGTTCTTAAGAATAACTCACGCATACCACAACGCATGATTTGTAGTGGACACCGCATCCGCGCCGGCGGACAGCGCCGTGATGACATGCTTCTTTTCGGACAGGAGCCCGCCGGATATCACCGGGATCTTCACGGCACTTTTGACCTGCCTGATGATATCCGGCATGATCCCGGGCATGATCTCTATGGCGCTGGGCATAGATAGCTCCACCTGCTTTTCCAGCGAATTCAGCGCAATCGAATCCACCAGGAAGGTCCGCTGTATCGCGATAAATCCCTGTTTCTGCGCCTCCTTCACAAGATTTGGCTTTGTGCTGACGATCCCGTCCGCGCCGGCGTTTCTCAGGATAAACTCCACGGATACGTCCCGGATCGCCATGCCGGTCACAAAGTCCATGTGTACGATCGCGATTTTTCCATGAGCTTTTACCTGCTTGACGATCTCCGTGATATTGCAGATAGAACCATATAAAATAAATATAATCTTGCATTGTGTTTTAAAGCATTCCCGCAGGTCGTCCTCATTTCTGACCGCGGCTATCATCGGGAAATCCGCGAGTATCTCAGATAGCTTCATACTAGTCTCCCTCCTTCATAAAGTAGTGCTCTGTTGCTATAATTCCTTCAGGACCTCTGCCATCTCATACAGCCCTTCGAATACCGCATCCGGCTTTACATCAGATTTTTCTATGTCTTCCAGGCGTGTCTCCCCGGACAGGACCAGGATCCCGTTGGCTCCGTTATTGACGCCGGTTTTTACATCGGTGTAGATCCGGTCTCCCACAAAGCTGATGTACTCCCGGGGGATCTTTGTCTTTTCCAGGATCATATCGACGGTTTCCCTGAACGGCTTTCCCAGATAATGAGGGTGCTTTCCGGTGGACAGTTCAATGGCTGCGCAGATGGATCCGCAGTCCGGAATGAAACCTGTTTCTGTAGGGCAGTTGATATCCAGATGGGTGGAAATAAACTCTGCTCCGTTGCGGATCAGGGTACATGCCTTAGTCAGTTTATCATAATCAAGTGTTTTGTCAAATCCAACGACAACAATGTCCGCGTCCTCCTTGACCAGGCGGATCCCGTATTCCTGAAAATGCTGCTCCAGGGCGCGCGTGCCGAGCAGATACACCTTTTTTTCCGGGAAATTTTTCATCAGGTAGATCGCAGTGACATCCCCCGAGGTCATGATCTCCTCTTTCGTTATGGAACATCCCATTTTCGCAAGCTTCCGTATATAATTATCCGCGGAATCCGATGAATTATTTGTAAAAAAAATGAACTTCTTTCCTAATCTGGACACCTCGGATAAAAATTCCAGGGACCCTTTCAGAAGCTGGCTGCCAAGATAAAATGTTCCGTCCATATCCAGCACAAACAGCCGGGTCCTTTCGAGCAGTTGTTTTTTGTTCATCATACTTTTTAACTCCTTTACGCATAGCTTTTCTAAAACAAACAGAGCGAACAAGTCTGATCCCATTCGCTCTGTTTCCGGATACTGTCTGGATAAAAAAAGCAATCCAAAAGTCCCTTGTCATGGGATTCGGACTACTCTTAGCACTCTTGTCTCGTTACTTAATATACAACGTATCACACACAATGTCAATATGGATAAAAAAAATAATAAAATTTCTTTTTCATTATGCAGAATATCCAAAACTCTAAAAATTTGTTATTGACATACTCTGGAAAAACTGCTATATTGATAACACCTAGAGAAAATATAGAGAAAGGTAACTCAACGAGATGAGTTTGCCTTTCTCTATATTTTTTTATGCGGATTTGATCCGCCGTGAGTAAATATTACATACAAGAAGAGGAGGAAATAAACATGCGTATTTTTCAAATTTGTTACCATACCGCCTGCGGCGGCACAAATGATGACGAAAGCTTCGATTCCATATTTCCATATAGACTAAATGGGTGTATTCTTATTTTCA
>NZ_JBQIKP010000044.1:0-37789 GCF_056796775.1 Schaedlerella sp. | reverse complement strand
GCAATATTGATGTCACGCTGGCTGTTCTCGACTACCTTGACAGCCTCTGCTGTTTTGATATTGCTTACCGGGAACGTCCCCGCTTTGATTACGATATCATAGACTTTCTTGATCTCTATAACAGACTCCTCATCCATGCCCGAAACTACCTTACGGATATTCGTAAGGGTATGTACACGATCCCCCGGGTTGATTCGTTCAGGGCTATATCCAATCTTCCAATCCATACCGCACTTAAGTCCGGATTCTTTCTCAATGATCGGAATGCAGATATCTTCGGTAACGCCGGGATAAATCGTAGATTCAAATACCACGATAGCACCCGCACTCAAGTTCTGACCAACCGTACGAGACGCACTTTCCACAGGTCTGAGATCAGGAGTGTTATCTTCATTCACTGGAGTCGGAACGGCAACCACAATGAATTTTGCCTCCTTCAATTTAGAGGGATCTGCGGTAAACTCCACAGTGGTATCCTTGATGGCTTCTCCCACTTCATTCGTAGAGTCAATACCATTTATGTATTCATGAATCCGCTTCTCATTAATATCAAATCCGATCACCTTGACGTGCTTTGCGAATTCCACTGCGATCGGCATACCGACATAACCAAGTCCAACAAGCGCCAGCTTTTCTTTTCCAGAAATCAGTCCTTGATAAATATTATTGAATTTCATTTTCTTCCATGCTCCTTTATTCTGTTTATTCTAGAATTGAAAAGACCGCTCATCTCATTCTCTTTCTCTCACCAAAACGACCTGAAAAATCAATTGTACTGCAGCTTTCAAGCGGGAGTTTTACCATCCGACCTTCCGCAGCTGATTTATAAATCGCAAGTACAAGTTCCAATGCTCTCTTGCCGTCTTCAGCTGTCACATAAGGATCTCTTCCTGTCTTAATTGCATCAATTACATCGGCATACAAAGGTGTGTGACCGAAACCATATACGTTAGGCGGATTCTCATGGAATTTGGCTTTTACTTCTTCCGGATCATCCAAATAATCTGCAAAGCTCCACTCTTCAATCTTATTTACCGAGGTTCCGCCAGCCTTAATTGTTCCTTTTTGTCCAAACAGATACAGTGTTTCCTCAAGATTCTTCGGATAGATATCCGTAGTCCCTTCAACGATTCCGTAAGAACCATTTTTGAACTTAATCAATGCGATACCCAGATCTTCAGCTTCAATATACTCATGATTCAGTCTGTCCGTCATTCCCATAACCGTATCAATCTCATCCCCCATCATCCAACGAAGAAGATCGATATTATGAATGCACTGATTCATAAGCGCACCACCATCCTGCTCCCAGGTTCCCCGCCAATCAGCTCTTGAGTAGTATTCCCAGTCTCTGCACCATCTGATATGAGCTGTTCCATATAACATTCGGCCAAATCTTCCTTTTTCGAGTGCCTCTCTAATCTTCTGTACAGATTTATTAAAACGGTTCTGATGGTTAGCACATACAACCACACCTGCTTCCTTTCCAGCTTTTATGATCGCATCCGCATCGGCAATGGATAATGCAATCGGTTTCTCAATAATCAAGCTGCAGCCTGCCGCAATACAATCGAGCGCAATTGCTGCATGTTTGCCTGATTCCGTAGCAATACCCACTAGGTCTGGTTTCTCAACCGCCAGCATTTCTTTGTAATCAGTATACTGTTTAACGCTTTTCAATCCAAACTTATCTGCCTTCTCTTTCATGGCTTTAGGCAAAATATCGCACATTGCCACAAAATCCAGGTTATTGTTCTTTGCCGCCTCAATATGATTCGGGCTAATTCTACCACACCCAATCAATGCATACTTCATTTGCGCTTCCTCCTATATATGTTTTTTATAATCTGGGAATAATTGTCAGATTTTTGACATAGTTCATTTTCATTTGTTTATGATAAGACCTGTGATTAGCTTATCGGCCAACGTTTTCACATCATGTTTTTTTCTCATATGTGATTTTCCATTCTCACCGAATCTCATTCTTTCTTCTGGTGTCATTTCATATATTTTTATTATCTTCTCTGCTAAATCTACCGGATTATATGGTTCAAATTGTAATCCTGCTTTGCTCTCAACGACCTCGTTATCGTCATACTTAAATCCAAACAAAATACACGCTCCGGAATATAAGTAATCATTAATTTTATTCTTCGATATTCCATACTTAAAAACTTTCTCCCTGCCTCTAAATTCACAATGCGCAATACAAATATCACTATGGCTTAATAACGCAGGCACTAAATCCTTATTTATCCTATCTGCTATCAATACATTCTTTAATTTATGATCATTCACATACTGAACCATCCTATCTTTTTCTTCTCCGCTTCCAACAAAGATCATTCTTATTGGCAGTCCTTTTTCCTGAAGTATCTTCGCTGCCTCAAGCATTACATTTACACCTTCATACTCCACATAATACCCGGTATATGCACATATAAAGCCTTCCGATACAAACCGCTTAATTGTATCCGGCAGTTCTTCAAAACGCTCACGGTTTTCATCATATCTCTCACAATCCATCGGATGCCCTATCAAAGTAACTTTATTCTTTGGAATCCCCTTCTCGTCACATAAGTATCTGTCACCATGATAAAGCGAATAGATGATATGATCCGCGTGCATATAAGTAAATCTCTCAATAGCCCTAAAGAAAAGACACATTGGATCTGTTGGTTTCTTCTCTCCGCTGTCAATCCATATTTGAGGCCAAAAATCACGGACTTCAGCCACAAATCTTACTTTGTACTTCTTCGCCATCTTATAAGCAGCTATCCAAGCCAATGGATGGACCGATGCTCCTTCTACAACATCTGGTTTGCCATACTTTTTAGCAATTTGCGGCGCAAATCGAAGAACCTGTACCATAAAGCTAAACATATTCAAAGCCCGATCTTTACCATTATTTTCCTCGTAGCTATGTGTTTTTACATACACATATCTTACATGCTGAAACACTTTGGAAATAAACACCGGCTCTTCCGAAATGTATGTATGCGTATAATGGGAAAATCCGGATGAAAAGATAATGACATTATATCCTCGTTTATCGAGTTCCTTTGCAAAATCATATTGCCGCGAGATACCTCCATACTTCGGTTCAGAGCTATAATGGTCTACTATCCAGATTGTTTTCCTTTTCATCTTTTTTGATAATAATTGCTCATCTATGAATCCTTTTTCTGCCAATTTAATACTTTCCTTTAATGATACTCTTTGATAATCAAAATCATATTTTGACATAGTCTGGTCATATGACAGATTTCCAAATGCCTTATCTGCCAAATCACCTATTTTACCCGGAATCCCGCACGACAATCCAACGATCCAATTCCATGCCTTTGAGACCGAAATCCTATGGCCGCTTACCTCAGCTATCATTTTTACGATCTCACTCGTTCTACCGTACTCTGCATTTTGGGGCCAGAATACCCCTCCTTCACCTCTGATCATTACCTGGCACAGAAACTCACAGAGGTTTTCAATACACAACATTGATCTCTCATTCCTTACATCCGGAAAGATGAGCAGTTTCTTAGCCATCTTTGCAAGTATGGGGTAGTTCCCCTTACTGCCTTTTCCATATATCATGGGGGGCCTGAGAACTGTAACGGTGAATCTTTCGTCTGCCAGTTCTCTGACCCCTTTATCCGCTTGCCACTTCGAATCGCCATAGAAGTTTGCCGGCTTTGGTTTTGTATCCTTTGTGATTCTCTTACTTTTTCCATACGGTGCGGAATCCCCATATACGATTGCAGAAGACATGAATACGAATTGGCTGACGCCCTGCTCTTTTGCCTTTTTGGCTGTTTCAATTGCGAGATCCATGTTTATCGAATAATATTTTGCCTTCATTTCATCGGATACATTTCCCACATCTGCATGTGCGATACCCGCGACATGATAAACGACGTCATATAACGAGAAATCTTTTTTTCTCCAGCTACCATCTATCATATCTACGGTATCAACAGACAGTTTTGAGACATAATACTCTCTCACATAATTCTCAAAGGACACACCTATATAACTGTCAGCTCCGGTGATTAAAACCTTTTTCACTGGCTACACTCCTTCTTATGTATCTCCCCGGTTCCGCCTTCCACAACACCATCCCTTTTTGCAACAGAAAATATGGTTCCGATAAAACACTTCACATCAAACGGAAAGCTGATTTTCTTAACATAGTCTCCGTCCAGTTTTGCCTTATCAGGTATTTCCAGTTCATCTCTGCCGTTGATCTGTGCCCAGCCTGTCAGCCCCGGCTTTACATCATTGGCATTATATTTATCCCTCTCTGCAACCAGAACATCCTGATTCCAGAGCGCTGGTCTGGGGCCGATCACAGACATATTTCCCACAAAAATGTCCCATACCTGAGGCAATTCGTCGATGCTGGTCCGGCGCATGAATCTTCCCACACGTGTGATGTATTGATCCGGATTGTCCAGCATATGCGTCGGAACATCGCGAGGCGTAGACATCTTCATAGATCTGAATTTATGAAGTTTGAAATATTTCTTGTTTTTACCGACCCTCTTCTGTATAAAAAATGCCGGTCCCGGATCATCTGCTTTAATTGCTATGATGACGATCAGGTAAATTGGAGCCAGAATCATAAGCCCCACACCTGAGAGAAATATGTCAACTACTCTCTTGACATATTTCTCATATATCCCGGCTTTATAGTCGCTATTCCCTACAGCTTTCAAATGGCCACAGACACCATCCGCATTTTCTTTATCATTATCGTCCTCGACAAAAACTACCTTTTTCCCTTCCATCGGGTTTTGATATTCACATTTGCCCTGCCTCGCTCTGTTTATATTGTTGTGCGGCATACATCTAACGTCCCCTTTTTCAACAGAATGTCCTGCTTTTTTGCTCTTTCCCAATTTCCTCTCGTTTATAAATAAACATAACAAAAAAACTTGTAAGTCTAATTTACTTACAAGTTTCTATTCTTCGATTTATAAGCATGCTTCGCCATTCCAGAATCGTTTTTGTGACTCTGAATATTTTTAAATATGTCCATTATCTCCAGCACAGCGTGCGAAACGTCAAATGCTTTTGATAGCTTCATATAATAATGTAAGCAGAACTCCCTCCAACAGACTTGAAAAGATTGCTATTTACTGGTATTTCACTTCTATACCTTCCAATATTTCCCCATTTCTAATGCTTCAAACTGCATCCTAAAAAGGAACTTACCTTCTCTCCACAACTCCCATCCCCACCGTAACTTCCACCGTACGTCCCAGCAGAGGCACTTCCACCACTACCAACCGCTTATGCCGCAGAACCTTCTTCACATTCCCTTCAAAATCCTTCAGCGGCCCGGAAGTCACAACCAGCTTATCCCCTTCAATATACCCTTCCGAGTATCTCACCACATGCTCATCCCCGCCGAGCTTCCTCAGATACTCTTCCTCTTCCTTCTGAATCGGCGTCATTTCATCCCCGGTTCTGAGTACCTTCGTCATCGCATAAATCCGGTTCAGCCGTTTATGGAAATCCTCAATCCTATCCGTCTCAATAAACACATACCCCGGAAACAGTCTGGATGTGATCAGTGTCCTCTCCCCGCGGATCTTTGTCCACCGTTCCGCCAGCGGAACGAACACATCCTCGCCCTCATCCGCCACCCTGTCGCGGCACTGCTGGGCGATCTCCAGTTCCTTGCCGGTATAGACCTGTATGACATACCACATATCAGCTCTTCTCCGTGATTTCCAGGCCCACGCCTACCAGCTTCTCCTGATTATCAATACGCATACTGAGAAACCCCTTGCGCTTATGCCTGTCGATCTTCTTAATCCGGGATTCCATCCCGGTCAAAACCCCGGACCTGACTTTCAGGATTCCTTTTTCGATCACGCCGTAGGACATCCCGATCTCATCTTTCCCGTTGGTCAGCCTGTTCAGGAGCTCTTCCTCTTCCGGACGGATTGGGCAGAAACTGTTGCCGGTTCCGAGAAGCCTTGTAAATTCCGTCATCCGGGCAAGCGCCTCTGAAAGGGGTTTGGGGTTGTCTGTTATGAGAAACATATATCCCGGCAGGAGACGTTCCCGCTCCTCGTGCCACTGGCCCAGGTATTTTTTCTTTTTCACATAATACAGAATCTTGCAGTCCTCGTAGGAATCATCCGGAAGCATTTTCTCCACCCGCTGACGCATGGGCTCTTCCTGGCCTGTTTTCGTCTGTATTACATACCACATCTGTACCAGCTCCTTTGTTCATAGCTGCTTTTTGGGGATTTGTGTAACATTCGCTGCCGTTTTTCCCCATTTTCGTTCACCCTTCCGGGTTGCTCTCAGCGCCGGAAAAGCCTTTAAATCCAGCCATTCCGGTATTCCAGGGCTGGGGAAGAAACCATGGTTTATTCCCCATTTTTTGTCATGTCTAAATATCAAAAAATTCTAAGACAATTCGCAGAATATTCTATCAATTTGCTGGAAAACAGCAAAAATCAAACACGATTTTCCACAAATCATCGAAAATTATATTAGCACATCGAAAATATTTTTTCAAGACCTTTTGGGGAATAAACCATGGTTTTTTCCCCATTTACAATAAAACATGAGAATTTACAAGGATTCCGCCTGTTGGTAAATCCTGTATTTTCTCTGATTCTGCAAAAATCGTCATATTTATTTTCCTGTTTTACCACAAAATCGTTACTTTAATATTGGGAAATCATAAAATCTGACATGAGAGATCTTCCTTGCAAACCACCGGTCCGCCTCCGCAGATCCACAGTACTGCATCCATACAATTCACCACCGGTTCCGCGAATCTCCTCTCACACCACTTCCCCCGCCCCCACATATACTATATCAAACCAATCACCCAATCAGGAATTAAGCCTATGTATAAACTTCTATCTATTTTCATCCTGATCGCGATCCTTTTTCTCATTCTCAACCACTGCAGAAAAAGGAAGATCATCTGCCGGGTCCGCTGCATGAGCCTGGCCGAAAAATGCAGTCTCCTCAATGAGCTTGCCGAACCCTTCGGCTTCTGTTATGACTACCGGCAGGATCTCTTTTCCACCAGGACCGATGCCTGGCAGAAGGACTTCGGATATGGAAAGCTGTACGATCTGGCGGCGCCGTCCATGAATATGGTTCTGGACACGGAGCCAGTTTATTTTAATTATCAGAAAAAAACCTGGCTGATCCAGTTCTGGAAGGGACAGTACGGGATCACCGCGGGCGCTGAGATGGGGATTTATCACGCCGATACGGTCATCCCGCCTGTGCTCCGCGGACAGACGATCTTCCAGGCAGCGGAGGAAAACGAAATGCTCCCCATGCGCATCCGGCTGGTCCATGACTGCCGCAGACAGCTGTTCTGCCTTTCGCATATTCACTGGTGGCTCACCGGATTTCTTGTGGGACGTTGCATTCCGCCTTCTGAAATGACTGCGGAATATACGATCACATTCCCGGATATGGATATGTGCGGCTCCTTTCTCACCAGCCTGACGGAGCTGGGATACGGATGGGATGAGATCGAACTGGACGGAACCACCCTGCATTTTATCTTCTCCGTCCCGAAATCTTCCGAATCCCTCCTGTCCCCCGAATGGCGGCAAAGATTTGTGCTGTGGAAAGATCGGCTGCTCTGCAGGATCTACCTCAGATTCACCTGCCCCTTCTCCACCACCGCGGACCGGCTGCTGTACCTGTACTATTATCTGCCCTTTGCGTTCCGCAGGACCATCTGCCCGCGCAAGTTTAAAAAACAAAAGCGGATCTGGAAAAAATATAATTCCGACCGCCGGAGCCGCCGCTGATGGGATGGTATCAGAGGATCTCCAACGCGTTCCGGGATGCCCCGGTGCTTCCGCTGGACTGCGGCTCCCGTTTGGTCCTGTTCAGCGACTGCCACCGGGGGGTGGGCAATTCCAATGACAATTTTCTAAAGAATCAGCACCTGTACCTTGCGGCGCTTCAGCACTATTTTCAAAAAGGATATACGTATCTGGAGCTTGGAGACGGCGACGAGCTGTGGGAAAACCGTTCCCTCGCCCGGATCATAGATATCCACGATGACGTATTCTGCCTGCTCAAAGAATTTTGCTGCCGGGAACGGCTTTATATGCTTTATGGAAATCATGACCACTGTAAAAAAAATCTTCGCTACTGCCGCCGCCACTGCTCCGCTTTGCTGCTGCCGGATTTCCGTTTTCTATCCGGCCTCATCCTGCACGATACCATTTCCCAAAAGGAGATCTATCTGACTCACGGGCATCAGGCGGATTTCCTGAACAGTACGCTTGCGCCCCTCTCAGGCTTTCTGGTGCGGTACTTCTGGAAGCCGTTAGAGGCCGTGGGCGTATCTGATCCGACCAGCGCGGCCCGCAATTATACGAAGAAGCATAAGACAGAAACCCGGCTTGCCGAATGGGCCTCCCAGGAGCAGAAGCTGCTCATCACAGGGCACACCCACCGCCCAATGACAGGAAGTGCGGATTCGCCCTATTTCAATACCGGAAGCTGCGTGCATCCGAGCTGTATCACCTGTATTGAGATCAAAAGCCGCCGCATCACGCTGGTAAAATGGACCCTGAAAACGCGGGACGATATGTCCCTGTATGTGGCGCGGGAAGAGCTGGAACCGCCGGTATGTCTTGATACGTTTCGGATTGGCGTTCCAGATTCCGCACGGAACGCTCTGCGGTAAAAAAATACAGCGAAATCACATATCCATACGGTTTTCTGCTTCGCGGGAGCATGACATGCTGAGGAACTGTTGATAAATAACCTATGCATCTGACTTGTCTCATTATTCATCCGCTGCATCAGAAAATTTTCCAACTGTACGGTTGCAATCCGGAATCTCAGTTTTATGCAATTTATTGCAATAAAACTGAGATTATGGATTAGCAACCTACTCATGAATGAGCAAAAAGCGGCTGCGTTAGCAGACGTAAGAGTGCGTTAGCACGGTTTTTGCGAATGGATGAGTCGGTTGGAGGCTCTTTAGAGCATCCAACCGTACAGTTGGAAAATTTTGACGCAGCCCACTGCGCCTGCAGTTTTCTTCTTTGCAGATGAATATTTATCCCGCATGGTATGCATAGGTTATTTATCGGCAGTTCCTAACGTCAAAAAAGACGCAGTCTGACATTTGACTGCGTCTCTTTATTGTACCTGAAAATTGCCGTCTGCACGGTTGGGTGATCCAAAGAACCTCCCACCGGAGCAGCAGAACATAACTCCCATCAACGGAACATATCTCTGGTCAGCGGAGTATTCCCGGAGTCCCCCGTCTGATCCGTTCCTTCCGGCTTCTCGTCGATCCTCTGGATCAGCACAAACATCACAGCGCCCAAAAACGCACAGGCTACCACGGCAACCGCCAGCCGCAGAAAAGCAGTGCACAGCCAGTCCAGAAGCCCTGTCTCCGTAATGATAAGAGAAGTCAGATTGGCCGTCACATGGAGCAGGATCGGGGCTTTCAGAGAACCATATTTTTCACACACATAGGCAAGCAGCATCCCCAGTCCCATGGCATAGAGAAACTGCACCAGGTTCCCGTGGCTGAAGCCGAACAGGATGGAGATACTCAAAGCCGCGGGAAGAAATCCCATCAGCGCCCGGCACCGTTTGAACAGCAGCCCGCGGAACAAAAGCTCCTCGGAAACAGGCATGATCAGTCCCAGGCAGACCACCTGCACCGCAAAACCCGGAGCGTAAAATACCGCCGACGTATTCTGGTAGCTCTCGCTTACAAATGCCAGGTTTGTCATGACGATCAGCACATTTCCGCCGATACACACAACAATCCCCAGCAGCAGCGTCCAAATGTACTGAGACAAAGGCGCTTTTTTATTGACCGGAAGGTGTTGCAGCGCCTCCTGCTTCCTGTCCCTGCGGTACAGCGCCGACAGCACAGGAATCGTCAAAAGCGCCGCTGCCGCAAGCATCTGCACCTGGTAGCGGGCCACCATATCCATCAGCGCCGTCTGCATCTGGACCGCCGCCTGCGTAAATTCTTCATTAGTCATGGAATCTGTCCATGTCACAGATTGTATCACCTCGGGCACCGAGACGATGACCAGCACCAGTGACGCGATCATGACCCCCACAAATTCAACTCCCCAATAGATCAGAAATGGCCCGAACAGATACCAAAATCTGTTTTTTCCCGGAGCTTTATTCATCTTTTCTTCTCCTCACTTTCTCCTGCATCACTGCAGATTGCACGCCACAGGCAGTTCGGCGCCGCGCAGCCTGTATGGGTTATTTTTCCACAGCTCCATGCATCTGCATCCACGCCCTCAGTTCCGACTCGGTTCCTTTCAGGGAACCCTGTACCATCTCAGGCTTTCCTCCGCCTCTGCCGGAAAACGCGGCATTCAGTTCCTTTACCAGCTTCCGCAGATCCAAACCTGCGCTACCGATCACATAGCGGTAGCCCTCCTCATCATTTCCGCAGAATACGGCGCATAATTCATGCCCTCTTTCCATCACCAGATTCATGAGCAGCCTGGGGCCGTCTCCCTCCAGCCCGGACTCAAACAGGCACACCGCCCCTTTCTCTCCGTCGCTTTCCCTGGCCTTGAGCCACAGCATTTCCTTCTGCTGCTCCGCCAGCCTGGCCTTTAGCCGGGCGCATTCCTCCTTCAAATGCTCCACAGCCTCCGCCACCTCGTCCTCCTTTGCGCAGAGCGAAGCGGAAATCCGCCTGACAGACTCGGATTTTCTGTCATAATCCGCCAGGGCGCGGAACCCGCAGAGCATGGTGACACGGACGCCGCCCTTGTACCGCTGCACGTGGGTCAGCTTGATCACTCCGATCTCCCCCGTTTTTTTCACATGGGGAGCACAGCAGGCGCAGACATCAAAGCCCGGAATCGTCACAATGCGGACCCGCCCTTCGATCTCGATCTTGCTGCGATATTCCAGTCCGGCCAACTCCTCCCCGGAAGGATAAGAAACCTGGATATCCAGATTGGCTGCTGCGGCTTCATTTGCCCGAAGCTCGATCTCATGCAGCTCTTCCCGGGTGATCTCCCCATTAAAGTCCATGGTGCAGTCTGTACTGCCCAGGTGAAACCCCACATTGTCGTATCCAAAGCGGGCATGCACCAGCCCGGAAACAATATGCTCCCCGGTATGCTGCTGCATCTTCATAAAACGCTCCGCCCAGTCGATCTGCCCGGACACCGTGCTCCCGGCAGGAACCGGCCGGTCCGTGATGTGGGAAATTTTTCCGTCACGCTCCTGCACATCCAACACTCGGACAACTTCCGAATCCGCCTGAAGCTGCCCGGTATCTGCGTACTGTCCTCCCCCTTCCGGAAAAAACGCGGTCCGGTCGAGCACAATCTGATATCGCTTTTCTTCCGGAATCTCCCCGGTCCTGCCAGACGCTTCCGGATCTCGTTCTCTCTCCCGGGTATCTGCCGCCTGAGCGGAGGCTTCCGGAGCACCTTCTCCAACCGGGCCGCATTCCAGCACAACCGCCGTAAACGTCCGCATATGGCTGTCTTCGTAAAATAGCTTTTCTGTCATTTCCTTTCTCTTTGAAACCGTAAAACCAGGCAGACAAGGTCAATAGCGTGCCTGATCCACAGATATTTACATCCTTTCCGGCGCTTCGAATCCCAGAAGGTCAACGCAGACCTCCAGCACCTCTTTGGTCAGCCTGAGAAGCGCGAGATAGCCCGCCTTCTTTTCCTCGTTCTCTTCCGCCAGGATCCGAGTCTCATGGTAAAATTTGTTAAACGCGTTCGCCACATCATAGATGTAAGCACAAAGCTTGTGGGGCGCGATCTCTTCATAAACGGTATCGATGACTTCGTTGAACTTCGCCGTCTCCAGCATCAGCGCCTTCTCACAGTCGCTCCCCGGCTCCCGGATCCGAAGCGCGTCCATGGAACCGCCGTTTTCCTGATATTTATTCAGGATGGACTTGATCCGGACGATGGTATACAGGATATAAGGCCCTGTATTTCCCTCAAAGGAGGTAAAACGGTCCACATCGAAGATATAATCCTTGGATGCCTGGTTGGACAGATCCCCGTACTTCACAGCCGCAAGGCCCACCGTCCGGGCGGTCGCTTCCGCTTCCTCCCCGGTCACGGTCCGGTTGTCCATGATCTTCTTCCTCATCTCTTCCGTGATCTCACGGAGCAGGTTTTCCAGGCGCATCACGCCGCCCTCCCGGGTCTTAAAGGGCTTTCCGTCCTTCCCGTTCATGGTGCCGAAGCCCAGGTATTTCAGGTCCACCTCCGGGCGCACGATCCCCGTCTTCTTCGCGCAGCGGAATACCTGTACAAAATGCAGCTCCTGCCGCTTGTCCACCACATAAATGATCTGGTCCGGCTGATAAAGGCTCTCCCGTTCGATCAGGGTCGCCAGATCCGTCGTATCATACAGGGCAGCCCCGTCCGACTTCAGGATCATGCAGGGCGGCACGGCCTTGTTGTCGTCTTCCTCTGCCACATCCACCACCAGAGCGCCCTCGTCATAGTGCGCAAATCCCTTTTCCTTTAACATATGGACCATATCCGGGATATACTTCTGCACATCCGCCTCGCCCTTCCAGAGGTCAAAATCCACGTTCAGAACGTTGTAATTCTTCTTCAAATCCGCCACGGACACATTCATAATGTGCTGCCAGACCGCCCGGTAGCCCCGACGGCCGCTCTGCAGAAGGAAGGTAGCCTGCAGGGCCTTCTCCCGGTATTCCTCATTCTCCTTGGCATAAGCGCTGGCTGTCGGGTAGATCTCCTCCAGCTCCCCGATGGTAAACGGCGCCTCCTCCGGATATTCTCCCTCGTAATTCTCCTGAAAATAAGGCAGCTCCGGTTTCCGTTTTTCCAGCTCCGTGATGATCAGCCCCATCTGATATCCCCAGTCTCCCAGGTGGATGTCTCCGATCACCTGATTGCCCTTAAAACGGACGATCCGCTTCACGCTCTCGCCGATGATCGCGGAACGCAGGTGCCCTACATGAAGGGGCTTGGCCACGTTGGGGCCGCCGTAGTCGATCATGATGGTCTTCGGCTTTGTTTCCTTCTCCACGCCCAGGTTCTCGGCACCTGCCATCTCATTCAAAAATTCCGCCGTAAACCCGGGAGCGGCCTTCAGATTGATAAATCCGGGATTCACCGCCTCCGCATAGGAAAAAACCGCGCTTTCCTGCAGGTGCGCCGTCACATCCTTCGCGATCATGATGGGCGCTTTTTTGTAGGCCTTGGCCGCAGCCAACGCTCCGTTGCACTGATATTCGCATAAGTCCGGCCGGTTCGACAGGCTTACCTTTGCGTAAGCTTCATCGTATCCCGCTGCCCGGAATGCCTCTTCCATCTCCATTGTAATAAGCTTCAGAAATGTTTTCACTTTTTCACTCTCCATATGTTTTCTTTGTTCTTTTGACATTTTATCACCTATCCCGGATTCTAGCAAGTGTTCGTTGCCGGGTAAATATTTTTTCAAAAAAAGGTTGCTTTTTTCTCCCCGGTCCGCTATAATCTACCTACATAATATTTTCAAATCAATTTTCTGGGTACGATTTCGGTACCGGCTTTCTCATTTTAATTTCAAGTGGACGCGCAGAAGAAGGGAGAATATATGAAATATCAGGAGTTTGTTTGCGCTATCGAAAAGAAAATGAATCAGAAACTGGAAGGAGGGGCTAAGGCAGCACAATATACGGCAATCAAAAATAACGGAAAAGTAAAGAAGGGTCTGCTCATAGAGACCCCGGGAGTGAACATTTCCCCCACGATCTATCTGGAAGAATTTTATCAGCGCTATCTGGATGGCGAATTGATCGACAGACTTGTACAGGAGATCCTGGATTTTTACCGCACGGTAAAGTGTGACCGTTCCATGGATACCAACGGGATCGAACACTATGACTCCATTCAGGACAAGATCGTATTTAAGCTGATCCATACGGAAAAAAACCGTGACTTACTGGAAAGTGTCCCCCATATTAAGCTGTTGGATCTAAGCATCGTATTCTATGTTCTTTTGGATGTAAACAGTCAGGGAACCGCTACCATGACCGTAAATAACGACCACCTGGAGTATTGGGATGTGACAGAGGAAGACCTGCTCGCACTGGCCCGCAGAAATGTAAAACGCCTGCTTCCGGCGGAATTATTTACCATGCAGCAGGCCGTGGACGAGATCCTGCGTACGGTCCCGGGCAGACGGAAAAATCTGCTGAATGAATCTGCCGCGGAAGCGGATGATTTTATGTACGTGCTCTCCAATCCGATCCGCAGCTTCGGCGCAGCCTGCATCGTATATCCGGAGGTCCTGGATATGGCCGGACAGATTCTGGGAGAAGACTACTACGTACTACCCAGCAGCGTCCACGAGGTCGTGCTTGTGCCCGCGTCAAAGGGCATGGAGCCGGAGGAGATGGATGCGATGGTCACAGAGATCAACCAGACCCAGGTAGCCGAAGAAGAGATTTTAAGCAATCACGCATACCTCTACCAAAGAGAGACCAGAAGGCTGGTCATGCAAAATTCTTTCAATTTCTAAAAAGATCTATTTCAGTTCAATGATCAAAAAAGGTTCTGCTCATTTCAAAAATATTGAGTGTAAAGCAACAAATTTCCTGCTATAATATGGATAGAAAAGTATAAAGGAGCTGACGCTGATGCCAATGCAGGAAATTGAAGAATTAAAAAAACATTTCATAGACCAACTTTTTCCAATACAGATCTATCTATTTGGTTCTTATGCAAATGGCACATATACGGATAACAGCGATCTGGATTTTTATATCATTGTTCGGGACGAAATTTCAGATCTTGCGGAAGAGACTACAAAGGCTTACAAGGCCATCCGTAAAATAAAGCAACGTCCGGTAGATATCGTAGTAGGAACAAAAAGCAGATTTGAAGCTCGGAAAAAATTTCCCTCCGTAGAAAATGAGGTCTATCGAAAGGGGGTATTATTATATGAGGCAGGAATCGAAAGAGTGATATGATCTTGCAGTCATAGATTTAAAAATCGTAAGATACCTGGAAGAAACATATCGTTCAAAGTCTCTTGAAATTATCTGTTATCACTGTCAGCAAGCCGCTGAAAAAGGAATGAAAGCATTGATAATATATTATGGTGCTGAAGGCGGTATGCCAAAGCTTCATGACTTATCATTCCTTCTAAATCAGATAAAAAACAAAGTAGAAGTAGAAGACAGATTTTATGACTATGCAGATACACTGACTCCATATGGAGTGACAATCAGATATCCAAATGAACTGTTTCTGGAAGAAAGAAATGCAAAAGCAGCAATACAATATACCCATGAAATCATGCAATGGGTATATCGTATCATAAATGAGGCTTAAAGCAATTCATTTTCCAAAACCTTTACCAATCTGAAAAATTAGTTCTTTACTTTTTCCGAAATATGTGATAACATAATTAAAGTGTTCCGGAGAGATGCTTTCTTTCCGGAACGCAATACACGTCTGTAGCTCAGTGGATAGAGCACTGCCCTCCGGAGGCAGGTGCGGCGGTTCGATCCCGCCCAGACGTGTTTTTTTATTGGAACAATGAGTCTCGTAAAAATCACTTCTCCCCGTTCCGGATCTTCTCCTCCAGCCCGGGATCAAATTCCCCTTTCCGCAGCATTTCAATCTCATATTTGTAAGGCGCATAAGATTTTTTCTTATCTTCCAGATCCGGTACATAGGGTGTCTCCAGGATCTTCGGGATCTCCTCAAAGTCCGGATGATGCACGATCGCATTCAACGCGTCAAACCCAATCTCCCCGAACCCGATATTGGCGTGCCTGTCCTTTGCGGCGCCGGGTACATTTTTGCTGTCGTTGATATGGAATACAGCAATCTGGTCCTTTCCAAGGATCTGGTCAAATTCCCGGATCACATCGTCAAAATGATGGATGATATCGTATCCGCTGTCGCTGGTATGGCAGGTATCGAAGCAGACCCGCAGCTTTTCATTGTATACCACACCGTCATAGATTCTGGCCAGCTCTTCGAACGTATGGCCCACCTCAGAGCCCTTTCCCGCCATGGTCTCCAATGCAACGCAGCAGTCCGTGTCCCTGGTCAGAACCTCATTCAGCCCTTTCACGATCTGGGCGATCCCCGCATCGATACCCGCTCCTACATGAGCCCCCGGATGCAGGATCAGCAAATGGCTTTTGCAGGCGATCGTCCTCTGGATCTCCTTTTCCAGAAATTCCACTCCCAATTGAAACGTCTCCGGCTTTACGGAATTGCCCAGGTTGATGATATATGGGGCATGAACAATGATCTCCTCAATGCCGTGCTCCTTCATATACTCCCAGGCCGGCCCGATATTCAGCTCATCCAGCTCCTTCCTGCGGGTATTCTGCGGTGCCCCGGTATAAAACATAAATGTATCCGCCCCGTAAGAAACTGCTTCCTTCGCGGATCCGAGCAGCATCTCCCTGCCGCTCATTCCTACATGTGAACCAAGCTTTAACATAGCTTCTATCCTTTCCTTTTTATCAATCTCATACGTTGATATATCAAAAGCAGGACATCCCACCTGTTCTGATGAAATCTCCTGCTTCATAGTCAAATACATGCTCTGCGGCCATTCTGATCTGAATATCCGCTGCAGGCTTTTAACCCATAACTCCCGGATGCCTGTCCTGCCTGTTATACTCTGGACAGATACTCCCCGGTACGTGTGTCGATCTTCAGCACATCCCCGGTCTCCACAAACAGCGGCACCATAACCGTCGCCCCGGTCTCTACGGTAGCCGGCTTTGTCGCGCCCTGCGCGGTATCGCCCTTGAAGCCCGGCTCAGTCTCTGTGATCGCCAGCTCTACGAACAGAGGCGGCTCCACAGAAAATACGTTGCCTTTGTGGGAACAGATCTTCACATTCTCATTCTCCTTCACGAACTTCAGCGCGTCGCCTACCACCTCGGCATTCAGCGCGATCTGATCATATGTCTCAACGTCCATGAAATTATATAAATCTCCATCCTGATACAGGTACTGCATCTCCTTCCGGTCGATATGGGCTTTCGGGAACTTCTCGGTGGGACGGAAGGTCTTCTCTACTACACCGCCGCTGATGATATTTTTCAGCTTGGTTCTGACAAATGCAGCGCCCTTGCCCGGCTTAACATGCTGAAATTCCAATATCTGGTAAATATTTCCGTCAATCTCAACGGTCACGCCATTCTTAAATTCTCCTGCTGCGATCATATATAATCCTCCTTTAATTCTCGCTGTTACATTTATAAAAGTCATGCTTTTTCATGCAGGCATGAAATGCACAGCCTGTTGACACTTGTATCATTTTATAATAATTTCCAGCTTTTTTCAACCTTTTTTTATTCTTCGCGGGTCATTCTTTGCTTTCTTTTGTAAAAATACAGCACGATCCGCTCCAGATAACGCTTGAGGACAATCTGGATCTCTTCTTTAGGATACATCGGCTTGACCAGGATATTGCGGATTCCCGCCCGTTTTGCGCCCCACACATCGGTAAATAACTGATCCCCCACGAAGATCGTGTTTGTCCGGTCCGTTTCCATCATCTCCATGGCGCGGATGTAGTTCTTCCGGGCCGGCTTGCGCGCGTTAAAAATGTATCTTGTCCCGATCTCTTCATTGAACATCTTCACCCTGGGCTCCTGGTTGTTGGAGATCAGGCAGGTGGCAAATCCGATTGATTCCAACCTGCCAAACAGCTCCTTTGCCCTCTTGTCCGCAGGCGCGCCATGGGGAACTAGGGTATTGTCGATATCAAAGATCACGCCCCGGTATCCCTCTTTATATAGTTTTTCAAAAGGGATGATATAGGTGGAAGCCACATATTCATCCGGAAAGAACATATCAAACATATCCCCGTCTCCTTTCCCTGAGTCCGATACTGCTGTTTACACCCCCCGGCCAGCCAAAGCTCCTGCAGCAGGCTGACAGGGCCGCTACAGCTTCGCGATCAGCTCCTCGCAGATCTGGAGTACGCTCTTACCGTCCGTATAGATCACGATATCCGCCGCCTTTTCGTATTTTTCCCGGCGTTTTTCCATCAGCTCCGCAATAAATTCCACATTGTTGTTTCCGTTCAGGATCGGACGGTCGGTACTGTCCTTCACACGCTCATAAATCGTATGAGGGCTTGCGGTCAAAAGCACCACGCGTCCGTTTTTCTTCATCTCCGCCACATTTTCTTCCCGGAGCGCGGCGCCGCCTCCGCAGGAGATCACCGCCTGCTTCCGAAGCTGCATCTCTTTCAGGAGCTGGGTTTCCCTGTTGCGGAAATATTCTTCCCCGTAGGTCGCGAAGATATCCGGGATGCTCATGCCCTCCCGCTCCGCGATCACCTGGTCCATCTCCACCACATCCATGGCGAACATGGTGCTGAGGTACTCGGAAACCGTCGATTTTCCCGCCCCCATAAAGCCGATCAGAACAATATTATAGTCAAACAGGTGTCTTGCCTGGATCCGTTTGCTGCTCCTGACAATTTCCGAAAAGACGTTCTCGATCTCATTCTGATAGCAGTGGCCTTCCAGCCTTTCCTGTCTTCTGTGCTCCTGCTTCTCCTCCTGTGCAGGCTGCAGGACGGGCATGCCGTACTCCTGCTTGTAGGCCATGATCTTTTCTATAATCGAATTGCGCTCCTCCAGAACGTCGATGATCCTGTCATCGCACATGGCAAGCTGTTCCCGGTACATCTCCAAATCGTTCATCTTTGTTTCTCTTCTCCCTTTTCCTGATTCTGATCTGTTTTTCCGCCTCATACCCACGAAACGGAAATCCGGAAGCCTCCCGCAGGCTTCTGTTTCCTCCATTTTCCGTCTGTCTGCTTATTCTTCTTTGATCTTCGTTTTCAGAGCGGCATCCACATCCGCCTTGAAAAGCTTCCACGCGTCTTCATTTTCCACAAAATACTTGGGGCAGTTCTTTTCCGTCACATCATAATGCCGGATGACCGCTTCCGCGTCCAGGTCATATTTTGCACACAGAAATGCCGTCAGCCGGACCATGGAAATATAGGTCTCCTGGTTGAACTTTCCCGTAGCGTCAGGATGGCAGCACTCAATGGAAATAGTATCGCGGTTGCGCTCATTGGACGCATAAGCGACCTCCTGGGTCGGAATGCACTGCACGATCTCACCGTCCAGTCCCACGATGAAATGGCTGCTCACAGAGGCTCCGTGCCCGTCCTGCAGGCTGTTGAAATAGTCCCGATTCTGCTGCGCCGTACTCCCCGGATTGGCCGTATAGTGGATCACGATCCCAGCAACGGAATCCACTTCTGTTCCCGGCCTGGAATAGTCATTCACATCCAGAAGCTGGACACTGATCTCCGGCTCCGACGCGTCCAGGCTCAGCCCGCTGGTCTCCACCTCCTCGGCGGAACAGCGGGTGAGCAGGAACATCACCAGCAGCGTCAGCAGCACCCCGGCCGCGATTCCGGACAGAAAGCTCTTTGGCTCCAGGTTGACGCGGACTGTCAGCTTCCGGGGACTTTTCTTCTTTCTTCTTTTTTTCTTCCGTTTTCCTTTATGCTTCGCAGCCTTCCCCGTGCTCTTCTGTACCGTGCCGCCTGGCCCCGCGTTTTTCAGATCCGTACTGCCCAGGTCCATGCCGCTCTGCCCGGTTCCTCTTTGTTCCGTGCTCTCCTGTTCCATCTTTATCTGCTCCGTACATTTTTCCCGTGCGCCTGCGCCGAAGCGCGGCTGCTGCTATTTTTCTGCAACTCCTTATGCAGGTTTTTATTCGTCCACGCTGTAGTTCGGCGCTTCCTTCGTAATATGGATATCGTGAGGATGGCTTTCCTTCAGCGAAGCAGCGGAAATCTTCACGAACTGGCCGTTCTGCTTCAGCTCCTCAATGGTTGCCGTGCCGCAGTACCCCATACCGGACCGCAGGCCACCCATAAGCTGGAATACCGTATCCTCCACGGTTCCCTTATATGCCACGCGTCCTTCCACGCCTTCCGGAACCAGCTTCTTCGCGTTCTCCTGGAAATAGCGGTCCTTGCTGCCGTTCTCCATCGCCGCAATGGAACCCATCCCGCGGTATACCTTATACTTTCTTCCCTGATACAGTTCAAATGTTCCCGGGCTTTCATCGCATCCCGCGAAAATGCTTCCCATCATGCATACATTGGCACCTGCCGCGATCGCTTTCGTCATATCTCCGGAATACTTGATGCCGCCGTCCGCAATGATCGGGATCCCGTATTCTCTTGCCGCGCCGTAGCAGTCCATCACGGCCGTAATCTGGGGAACACCGATTCCCGCAACTACGCGGGTGGTACAGATCGAACCAGGTCCGATCCCCACCTTCACCGCATCGACTCCGGCCTCGATCAGCGCCCTTGTCGCGTCGGCCGTTGCCACATTTCCGGCGATGACCTGCAGCTCCGGAAACTTTTCCTTGACCATGCGGACTGCCTGCAGCACGTTGGCGGAATGCCCGTGAGCGGAATCCATGACGATCACATCCACCTTGGCATCCACAAGCGCCTCCACACGGTCCAGGCAATTGGCTGTAATTCCGATGGCCGCTCCGCAGAGCAGACGCCCCTGGGCATCCTTCGCGGAAGACGGATACTTGATCTGCTTCTCAATGTCCTTGATGGTGATCAGCCCTTTCAGGTTGCCGTATTCATCCACGATCGGGAGCTTTTCCTTTCTTGCTTTTGCAAGGATCTGCTTTGCCTCGTCCAGTGTAATCCCTTCGCGGGCTGTGATCAGGCCCTCGGAGGTCATGCTTTCTTTGATTTTCTTGGAGAAATCTGTTTCGAATTTTAAATCACGGTTTGTAATGATCCCGACAAGCTTCCTGCCCTCAGTTACCGGGACGCCGGATATACGGAACTTTGCCATCAGATCGTTGGCATCCTTCAATGTATGCTCCGGTGAGAGATAAAACGGATCCGTAATGACCCCGTTTTCAGACCTTTTTACCTTATCCACTTCCTCTGCCTGCTGCTCTATAGACATGTTCTTGTGGATGATACCGATTCCGCCCTGACGTGCCATCGCGATGGCCATCCGGTACTCGGTTACCGTATCCATCCCTGCACTCATCATCGGAATATTCAGCTTAATGTTCTTTGTCAGATTCGTAGACAAGTTTACCTGGTTCGGAATCACTTCCGAATATGCCGGCACCAACAGCACATCATCAAATGTAATACCTTCTCCAATAATTCTGCCCATGACTTTACCTTCCTCTCCTTTTGTGTTGGGGCAATCCCGTTACTCTTGAAACAATTCCTATGTAGATCCGCCTGCCAGCATATCTCCGCAATGAATGCAGATTTTTGGAGGTCGAATCAGAGGTATTTTATCTGATATGGTACAAAAATTCCGTAGGCTTGTCAAGTGCTTTTCATATAAAAAAGAGTTTCGCATCTGGCTGTTATACTTTCCAGTCAGATACGAAACTCGTTTATTATCTCTTCGGAACTGCTTCTCTGCCGCAGCGCTTCCTGTTCCAGAATCCTGATTCGGGAATGGATGGCCGATCCCGGCAGATGATTACATCATGCCCATTCCGCCAGCGCCGCCTGCCGGCATTGCCGGGGTGTCTTCCTTGATGGTCGCTACAACAGATTCTGTTGTCAGCAGGGTGGAAGCAACGCTTGTCGCGTTCTGTAACGCGCTTCTTGTCACCTTCGCCGGATCCAGGATTCCTTCTTTTACCATATCCACATACTCTTCCTTGTATGCGTCAAAGCCTACGCCAACCTCGGACTCTCTTACTTTATTTACAACCACAGAGCCTTCCAGTCCTGCGTTGCTTACGATATGGAACAGCGGGGATTCCAGAGCCTTCAGGATGATCTTCGCTCCGGTCTTCTCGTCTCCGTCCATCTCCTCCGCCAGCTTCTCAACCTGCTTTGCAGCATGGATATATGCGGAACCGCCGCCTGCGATGATACCCTCTTCTACGGCTGCTCTTGTTGCGTTCAGAGCATCTTCCATCCGAAGCTTTGCTTCCTTCATCTCGGTCTCGGTCGCAGCGCCTACACGGATCACTGCCACGCCGCCTGCCAGCTTCGCAAGTCTCTCCTGCAGCTTCTCTTTATCAAAATCAGAAGTGGTCTCTTCGATGCCCTTCTTGATCTGAGCCACTCTGTCGGCAATCGCCTGCTTGTCACCGGAGCCGTCTACGATCACAGTGTTTTCCTTCTGTACCTTGACGGACTTCGCGCGTCCAAGCTGATCCATGGTGGTATCCTTCAGATCCAGGCCAAGTTCTTCGGAAATCACCTGTCCGCCTGTCAGGATCGCAATATCCTGCAGCATCTCTTTTCTTCTGTCGCCGTATCCCGGAGCCTTAACTGCCACTACGTTGAAGGTTCCGCGCAGCTTGTTCACGATCAGAGTGGTCAGCGCCTCTCCTTCGATATCCTCTGCGATGATCAGAAGCCTTGCGCCGGACTGTACCACCTGCTCCAGAAGCGGAAGGATATCCTGGATATTGGAAATCTTCTTATCTGTGATGAGGATGTACGGATCTTCCAGAACCGCTTCCATCTTCTCCATATCTGTCGCCATATATGCGGAGATGTAGCCTCTGTCAAACTGCATACCTTCTACCAGATCCAGCTCTGTCAGCATGGTCTTGGATTCTTCGATGGTGATCACGCCGTCGTTGGAAACCTTCTCCATTGCGTCTGCTACCATCTCTCCCACTGCCTCGTCTCCTGAGGAAACTGCGGCAACTCTCGCAATCTGCTCTTTTCCGGTTACCTTGCTGCTCATCTCCGCGATTGCTTCCACAGCCTTGTCTGTAGCTTTCTTCATACCCTTGCGGAGCACGATCGGGTTCGCGCCTGCTGCCAGGTTCTTCATTCCTTCGTTGACCATAGCCTGTGCAAGTACGGTTGCTGTTGTAGTTCCGTCGCCGGCTACATCATTGGTCTTGGAAGCAACCTCCCGGATAAGCTGAGCTCCCATGTTCTCAAATCCGTCTTCCAGTTCGATCTCTTTCGCGATGGTCACGCCGTCGTTTGTAATCAGCGGAGCGCCGAAGGACTTATCCAGTACTACGTTCCTTCCCTTTGGTCCCAATGTCACGCTTACAGTATCCGCAAGCTGGTTCACACCTTTTTCCAATGCTGCTCTGGCTTCTGCGCCAAATTTAATTTCCTTTGCCATTTTTCATTCACCTCATCATTATCATCTATCATTTTTAAGCTGCGTCTCTGTTATGAAAAGCTGCTGATTCCTATGCTTCCACGATTGCCAGAATATCATTCTGCTTTACGATAATAAACTTCTCTCCGTCCAGCTCCACGTCTGTTCCCGCATACTTGGAGTAGATGACTCTGTCTCCCTCCTTCACCTGCATGGTCACTTCTTTTCCGTCTATGACTCCGCCGGGTCCGACTGCGATGACTTCTGCTTCCTGCGGCTTCTCCTTGGCCTGTCCCGGAAGAACGATACCAGACTTTGTTGTTTCTTCTGCTTCTAACTGTTTTAATACAATTTTGTCACCTAATGGTACTAACTTCATTGTAATTCCTCCTTCAAACATTTTCTTTGTTAGCACTCATTTCGTTTGAGTGCTAACCCATGAATATAAAATAGCACTACGCCGACGATTTGTCAACAATGTTTCCAAATTTTTATAATTAGTTTATAAACCTTTTTTCCGACACACTGTAAAATCCGTTCTCGATCCGGAATGTGATCATGTTCCCGTCCTCGGACCGGAAGCGTTCTTTTACCACTCCAGAGCAGTACAGAAGCTCCTTTTTGGTGGAAATGTAGCACTGATACTTGGCATCCAGGGAGATCACCGTCAGGTCTTCCTCCGTCAACTCTAAGTATATGTAGTCTTCCTCCATGTCATACCTGTAAACTTTGCACTTGTGCGTCGTATCATCCAATACCACGTCCGCAGAGATGGTCTTTGCCATCCGCAAGTCTACCGAATTCCCTTCAAACATTGTGTTTTCCTCCTTTATTTAGGCGTTTATTCAATAAATTCCACCTGTACGGCAGAGCATCCTTCGATACTTCACCGCACAGGCGGAATACGTTTCCTGTAAAAAAGGATATCAGAATCCTGACATCCCCTCTTATCCCAACCGGCGGAGCTTCGATCCGTCCGAGGCGCGGAGCAAATCTCACATCCGTTCCTTCTTGATCTTTTCCAGCTCCGTAAATACATATTCATTCAGGACCTTTATGTATGTTCCTTTCATCCCCGAAGAGCGGGATTCGATCACCCCGGCGCTCTCGAATTTTCTTAAGGCGTTGACGATGACCGAGCGGGTGATTCCCACCCTGTCCGCAATCTTGCTGGCCACCAGGATTCCTTCCGTATCTCCCAGTTCGTCAAAGATATGAAGGATCGCTTCCAATTCCGAAAAAGAAAGCGTACCGATGGCGGACTGTACGATATGCTCCTTCCTGGATTCTTCCGCGCTCTCCTCGTTCACGGAGCGGAGCATCTCAAGTCCAACAACTGCAGTCCCGTATTCGCTTAAAATGATATCGTCGATCTCATAAAGCGGCCCCTGCTTGTATACAAACAAGGTGCCCAGCCGTTCACCCGCAATGTCGATAGGGGTGATGATGGCCTGATAGCCTCTTACGGTCTCCGGAGTGAAGCCAAGCGTCTCCAGATTGACATTTTCCTTCGTGGACAGAATGCTGAGAAGCCGCTCATTGAGCATCTCGTCAATATGCGCTCCCACCGACTCCGCGATCAGTTCTTCAATTCCCTTGATCCTAGCGGATCTGCTGACTCCCAGGATCTTGCCCTTTTTACTGACCACCAGGACATTGGAATCCAGGATCTCTGTCATCACCGCGCAGATGTCGTTAAATACCACCTTGCTGGAATTGTTATTGTGAAGCAGTTTATTGATCTTTCTTGTTTTATCTAATAATTGTACACTCATCAGCTTCCTCCACCTTTATCAAAGACCGTATTCTAATTGTATATACAACTCATTACATTTACCAGATAAAACCATGTTATCATACAATTTTCAAAATATCAATTAAAATGTGAATATATTTTACAGAAAAACGCCAAATATTTATTATACTCACGGCCGATGAAATCTGCCGTGAGTATCCTTTCTAATTCTCCTGTTTTTTATTTCTCACATAGCCGCATTTTTCGTCCGCGCAGACCAGCTTATTGCCTTTTTCTACCATATATCCGCCGCATTCCGGGCATTTTTCTGCGGAAGGCTTCTGCCAGGACATGAAGTCGCATTCCGGATTGTCCTCACAGCCATAATACTTTCTGCCCTTTTTCGTCTTGCGGATGACGATCTCTTTTCCACAGACCGGACAGGGAACCCCGATCTTTTCGAGATAAGGCTTCGTATTGCGGCAGTCTGGGAAGCCCGGACAGGCAAGGAACCTGCCGTGGGGGCCGTACTTAATCACCATATTGCGGCCGCATTCCTCGCAGACCACATCCGTCACTTCATCTTCTATGGTCACGCTTTCCTGTTCCTTCTCCGCCACCTGGACCGCTTCGTCCAGATCCGGATAGAAGTTGCGGATGACCTCCTTCCAGGGCACCCTGCCCTCCTCCACCATATCCAGAAGCCCTTCCATATTGGCCGTAAAATGGATATCCACAATACTCGGGAAGGACTGCTTCATGATGTTGTTGACCACCTCCCCGATCTCCGTCAGATAGAGGTTCTTTCCTTCCTTGGTGATGTACCGCCTTCCCAGGATCGTGCTGATGGTGGGCGCATAGGTACTTGGCCGTCCGATCCCCTGCTCCTCCAGCGCCTTCACCAGCGTCGCCTCTGTATAATGCGCCGGAGGCTGGGTAAAGTGCTGCTTCGTCTCAAAGTCTTGCCTGGTGAGCTCGGAATCTTTCTGCAGGCCTCCTACCAGCACGTTGCTTTCTTCCTTTTCCTCGTCCGCTTCCATATATACGGAGCGGAAGCCTTCAAATGCCACCCTGGACGCGGAGATGGTAAAGACATACTTTCCTGCCCCGATCCGGACCGAAGTGGTCTCGAACCTTGCCGGCTGCATCCGGCTTGCGGTAAAACGCTTCCAGATCAGCTGGTACAGCCGGAACTGATCCCGAGACAGGGAATCCTTCAGGGCTGCCGGAGTCCGGGTGATATCCGACGGGCGGATGGCCTCGTGAGCATCCTGGATCTTCTTTTCGGTCTGCTTTGCCGTGCTGCCGGACGCTGCATATTCTTCCCCGTAGCTCCGGGCGATGTACTCTCTTGCCGCCGCGTCCGCCTCGTCCGAGATCCGGGTGGAGTCGGTACGCAGATAGGTGATCACACCGACGGTCCCGTTTCCCTTGATATCGATTCCTTCATATAACTGCTGGGCGATCCGCATGGTCTTCTGAGTGCCGAAATTCAGCGCCTTTGCCGCTTCCTGCTGCAGGGTACTGGTAGTAAAGGGCAGAGGACTCTTCCGGATCCGCTCTCCTTTTTTGATATCGATGATGTGGTACTGCTCCTGTTCCACTTCCTTCAGGATCTGATCCAGCTCCTCCCTGGAATGGATCTCCATCTTCTGCTTTTCCGTGCCGTAGAACTTGGCCGTCAGCGGTCGTTTTTCTCCCTTGACGCGGAGAAGCGCATCCAATGACCAGTATTCCCTGGGAATAAACGCGTCGATCTCCGCTTCCCGGTCCGCAATGATCCGCAGAGCCACGGACTGCACCCTTCCGGCGCTTAATCCCCGCTTCACCTTTGCCCAGAGGAGAGGGCTGATCCGATAGCCCACCATCCGGTCCAGAATCCGGCGCGCCTGCTGAGCGTCCACCAGGTCCGTATTGATATCCCTGGGGGCCTTGAGCGCAGACTTTACGGCATTTTTCGTAATCTCATTGAAGGTGATCCGGCGCATTTTTTTCTCATCCAGCTTCAGAGCCGCCGACAGATGCCAGGAAATGGCTTCCCCCTCGCGGTCCGGGTCGGTTGCCAGATAGACCTTGTCAGCCTTTTTCACTTCCTTGCGCAGGCTGGCCAGGATATCTCCCTTTCCGCGGATGGTAATGTACTTCGGATCGTAGTCGTGCTCCACGTCAATTCCCATCTGGCTTTTCGGGAGATCACGGACATGTCCGTTGGAGGCCGCGACCGTATAATTATTTCCTAAAAATTTTTTGATTGTCTTCACCTTGGCAGGCGACTCCACAATCACAAGATAATGTGCCATGTAAACCTTTCCTCCCAGAGTGGAAAATCCGCAGATCTTCCACATATGATCATACTCTGACATAATAATTTTTCGAAACTTCCTGAACGTATCCTTTGATCTCCAGGGAAACCAGTGTTTCCAATACTTCCTGAGCCGAAAGTCCGGACTCATCCATAATCTGTCCGATATTCCTGGGATAAAGAACAACTGAACTATACACCATATCTTCCAGACTTTCAAGCATTTTTTTTGCTTCCGCGTTTTTTTCCTGAAAATTTCCTCCGGAAATCCCCATCTCCTCCAAAAGCATTTCCGGGGAGATCAGGATCCCTGCCCCCTGCCGGATCAACTGATGGCAGCCCCGGCTCAGACTGCTGTCCACAGGCCCCGGCAGGGCATAGACGTCCTTTCCCTGCTCCAGCGCCATGTCCGCCGTGATCAGTGAGCCGCTTTTTTCCCTGGCCTCCATCACCAGCAACAGATCGGAAAGGCCACTGATGATCCGGTTCCTTTTGGGAAAATGATACGGCTTCGGAGGGGTCCCCGGAGGAAGCTCTGAGAGGATCCCGCCCCCCATCTCCAGAATGTCTCCGTAAAGTCCGATGTTCTCCCGTGGATAACAGATATCCACTCCGCTGCCCAGGACGGCAAAGGTCTTTCCCTGCCCCACCAGCGCTCCCCGCTGACTCACGCCGTCAATACCCCGGGCCAGACCGCTGATGACCTGGATCCCGTGTCCGGACAGGGATTGGGCAAATTCAAAGGCATATTTTTCCCCATAACGGCTGCAGTTCCTTGCTCCCACAATGGCAACGCCAGGCAGCCGCTCGTCCGGAAGGCTCCCCTTGACATAAAGGGCATAGGGTTTGTCCGGGATATCTGCCAGCTTTTTCGGGTACTCCGGATTCTGGCAGGTGACAAGACGGACCTGCTTTTTCAAAAGGCGGTCATATTCTCCCTGCAAGTCCCATATTTTTTTCGCCTGAATCATTGTATTACAGTCTCTTTCATTTAAGAACCGAAACCTGTTTAAAGTTGTTTCTTCTATATAATAGACTCCCTCTGCCGATTTCATGTATTTGCAAAGCAAAGTTTTTTTCCGGTCAGAAATGGAGAGCGCAGCCAGCCAGTATTCATATGGATTCATCTTATCGCCCCCAATACTTTTTGTCGAGTGTGCGGTATCCCACCGCTTCCTTCAGATGCTTTTCCAAAATCTGCTCCTCTCCGTCCAGATCGGCGATCGTACGGGCCACCTTTAAGATCTTGTAATAGGTCCGAGCGGTCAGACCGAGGCTGGAAAATGCCTGCTTCATCAGCGTTTCTTCCGCTTCCCCCAGCACGCACCACCGGTTCGTCTCCTGAACCCCCAGCATGGCGTTCGTCAGGATGCCTGTGCCCTGGTAACGCCGGTTCTGCACCTCCCTGGCACGGCAGACCCTCTCCCGGATCTGGGCGGAGGTTTCTTCCCGCCCTTTGGCGCAAAGCGATTCATACTCCACCCGGGGCGCTTCCACGCAGATATCCATCCGGTCCAGGAAGGGCTGGCTGAGCTTCCCCAGATAGTGCTGAATCTGTCCAGGCGTACAGGTACACCGGTTCATGTCCGGATAGCAGCCGCAGGGGCAGGGGTTCATAGCCGCCACCAGCGTAAAATTGGCCGGAAACAGGTAACTGCCCTGGCTTCTGGTGATCCGCACCTGATGATCCTCCAGAGGCTGGCGCAGCACTTCCAGCACATTTTTCTGAAATTCCGGAAGCTCATCCAGAAACAGCACTCCCCCATGGGCCAGGCTGATCTCTCCCGGAACCGGTATCTTTCCTCCTCCCACGAGCGCAGCCTTGGTGGAGGTATGGTGGACACTCCGGAAGGGGCGGTTCTGGATCAGAGGTTTTTCGCTGTCCAGCATTCCCAGGATGCTGTAGATCTTCGTGACCTCCATGCTTTCCTCCAGCGTCATGTCGGGAAAGATGGTGGGAATTCGCTGGGCAGTCATGGATTTTCCGCTTCCCGGAGGGCCGATCAGGAGCAGGTTGTGTCCTCCTGCCACCGCCACCTCCGCCGCGCGCTTCACCGCCGCCTGGCCGCAGATATCGCCGTAGTCCAGGCCATGGACAGTCTCTCCCTGCTGTTTGACTGCCGGATAGGTTTCCGGCGCAATCTGTACTTTTCCGCTCAGGTATCGATATGTCTCCTCCAGGCTCTCCACACCGATCACGTCGATCCCCTCGACCAGCGCCCCCTCCGCCGCGTTGACACGTGGTACCATACAGGCGTGGATTCCGGCAGCTCTGGCCTCCGCCACGATCGGCAGGATGCCGGGTACCTTCCGCACCTTGCCGTCCAGACTCAGTTCTCCTAGGATCAGCATGGATCGAACCGCCTCGGAGTCCAGTCTGCCCAGGGAAAGCAGGATACTGACTGCAATGGGCAGGTCAAAGGCCGCCCCCCGCTTCTTCATCGTTGCCGGCGCCAGGTTGATGACCGTCTTTTTTGCCGGAAAATCCAGGCCGGAATTGCGGATCGCCGTGCGCACCCGTTCGGCCGCCTCCTTCACCTCCGACGAAAGGTATCCCACCATCTGAAACGCCGGAAGGCCGTTGCTCACATCCGCCTCCACATGGATAAACTCCACCTTTAAACCAAACATGGATGCAGATAATACTGTGCTGAAGCTCATTCATACACTTCCTTTCTGTTATGAAAAAATTTTGCGGTCAGGTATCTGCAATACACAATTTTTCATTTGTGAATGAGACTGAATTGAGAACCGTACTTTCCACAGGAAAAGAATGTCCGCATTGCTGACCGCAGTTTTCAGTTACCACAAGTTGATGAATCTTGACCGAAACGGCCGGATTGCCCGGTACAGAAAGTACCGCTTGATGTCTGTTATCATACCTTATCTGGCTGAGGCTTGTCAACCTCTTTTTTTAACGCACGCAACAATTTTAAGTGGAAAAGCACAAAATCCCATATTTCCACATAAACTATATCAAATGTGCCAAGAGGTGTCGTCTTGAAATCATTTCCCAATCCCCTCACTCCTTCGGAAGAGAAATACTACATCCAGAAATATACGGAAGGAGACCTTCAGGCAAAGCATATCTTGATCGAACGGAATCTACGGCTCGTCGCACATGTGATCAAAAAGTACCAGTACCTGGAAGAAGACCAGGAAGACCTGATCTCCATCGGAACCATTGGGCTGATCAAGGCAGTGGCTACATTCAATGCGGAAAAAGGGAACCGGCTGGCGGCATATGCCTCCAAATGCATTGACAATGAAATCCTGATGTATCTTCGGTCCCGTAAAAAAACATGCAGGGAGATCTCCCTGTATGAACCGATCGGCACGGACCGGGAAGGGAATGAGATCAAGCTTTATGATATCATCGAAACGGAAGAGGAGGATGTCCCGGAACGGCTCTATCTCAAGGAAAATATCCAGAAGCTCTACGAAAAGGTAGAAAATGAACTCTCCCAGCGTGAAAAGCTGGTATTGAAAATGCGGTATGGACTGTATAACGGAGAAGAATATACCCAGAGAGAAATCGCCCGGCAGCTCGGGATCTCCCGGTCATATGTATCCAGGATTGAAAAAAGCGCAGTGGAAAAGCTGCGGATTTTTTTTCATACCTGAAATAAGAAGACTGTATGATATTCCGTGATATTATACAGTCCTCTCCTCTACATATCTCTTTTTTTTCATATCTCAGCCCTTGGTTGCGCCGGCAAGCATGGCATTCTGTACCTGTTTGCTTAACAGGACATAGATAATCAATACAGGGAGCGCAGCAACCACCATTCCTGCTCCGACAGGCCCCCACTCTGTATAGTACATCCCTGTCAGACTCTGCAGTCCGACCGTCAGCGTCTTATATTTCGTATCACTGATAAACGTCATGGCAAACATCAACTCATTCCAGGATGATAAAAAGGAAAAAATTGCAATTGTCGCCAAAGCCGGACGCACCAGCGGAAGGATAATGTGAAAAAAAGTCTGATAAATACTGCATCCGTCAATGCAGGCCGCTTCTTCCATCTCACGCGGAATTGTTTCATAGTGATTTCTCAGCACCATGATTCCAAACGGCAACGCAAATGCTGTATATGGTATGATCAGCGACAGCGGAGTGTTCAGCACCCCCATCGTTTTAAATAAAATAAAAAGCGGAAGTAAAGTCGCATGAATCGGAATCGTCAGTCCCGCCATAAAGATCCAGTAAACAACGCCGCTTAATTTCCATTTCATGCGACTGATCGCGTAAGCTGCCATTGCGATCAGGATCGTCGACAAAAAAATCACTGCCATGGAAATCCAAATACTGTTTAGCAGATATGTCAGTACATCGCCTCCCATAAGCGCATTTCTGTAATTTTCTATTTTCCAGATCTTCGGCGGTCCCAATATATTTCCTCCAAAAATTTCTTCATTACTTTTAAAAGAAAAAAACACAAGCCATATCAAAGGATATATCTGGAAGAGCGCAAAAAAAATCAAGAACATCATAAGTATAAAACGGATGAAAGGATTTCCGGTCCGCCTGCTGAATATTTTCTTCATGTTTCCACATCTCCTTTCAATATTCTACCTGCCGTGTCCTGATCATTTTCTGAAGAGCAAACGCAATGATCACACATTCCGCCACAATAAAAATTGCCATCGCGCTTCCATAGCCATAACGGTTGATCACAAAAATGCTGTTAAACATCATAGAACTCGGAACTTCCGTTGCGTTTACCGGTCCGCCGTTTGTCAGTACATAAATCAGGTCAAAAGCTTTCAGGCATCCCGTGATCACAAAAATCGCACAGGTTTTCAATGTCGGCAGGATTAATGGAATCGTAATCCTCATTGCCGCCTTTACCCCTGTCGCTCCATCAATCTGGGCCGATTCATAGATATCCTGTGGTATTGATTTGATTGCAGCATACAAAAGCAACATATGATATCCTATATATTGCCAGATATTTGCGGCAATCACACAGTATAACGCCGTATCTACATCCCCCAGCCAGTTATGTGTCAAAGATTCCAGTCCTGCTGACTGTAGAAAGGAATTCAGAACCCCGTAATTCGGATTATATATCTTCATCCAAAGCTGTCCTACAACTACGGTAGAAAGCGTTACCGGAATAAAATAGATCGTGCGAAAAATCCCTTCTCCTTTGATACCGGAAGTCAGAATCAGTGCCAGAAACAGAGCAAAGGGAAGCTGGAGCAATAACGTCAGAACAGCCAGAAGCATTGAATTTTTTACTGATTTTTGAAAGATCACATCCTGAAGCATCTCAAAATAATTCTGTGCCCCGATAAAAGTGCCCTCTCCGATCCCGCTCCATTCCAGGGTACTGTAGTAAACAGAGAATCCAATCGACACAAGCAGCAGGCCGCCGAACAAAAACAGTGACGGCAGGATGAAAACAGCAATTGCCTTTTTATTTCCCATAAATCGGTTCATTTCTATCCCCTCGCTATTTGTAATCGCTTGCGCGGCAAATGATTGCCGCGCATTCCGTAAGAAAGTGTTACAAACCAGTCAAAATTTCGAAAAAATCAGCGGGTCGCATCCATTGCTTTGATATATTCATCTACTGTCATCTGCTTTGCATAGAATCCTTGTGTACAATTTTCATGGACACTTGCTGCTTCTGCATCCAGAAGTGTATTCCATGCAAGGCAAAAACCATCCGCCCCTTCCATCAGTTCCCCTAATCTCACTTGGAAATCCTGAAGCTCTGCATCTCCTTCATAGATCCAGGTAGGAAGAATCGCTCCGGTTTCATAGGCATAATCTGAAAACTTCTGGCTCATAAATACAGCAAGTTCCACAGCCGCTTCCACATTTTCAGATTTTGCAGATACCATCAAAGTGGCGCTCGCACCGCCGATATACGCATTCTGATCACCAGAAGCGCCTTCGATCGACGGGAAATTTACCAATGTCAGATTCATGCCTTCTCCGATAAAATCACCTACCTGCCAGGTTCCGCTGTAGTACATTGCGGCACGTCCCTGCTGAAATTCATTCAGAGCCTCATCATTTGTCAGGGCAACCGAGCTATCCGAAAATACTCCCTTATCAACCATTTCGATCAAAGTTTCTGCTGACTTTCTCACATATTCCTGGTCAAATTTTCCCTCACCGTTCAGAAGTGCTGTTGTTTCATCCACTCCACCGTAACGAAGAGCCAGAATTCCAAAGGGGAACAGACCCGGCCACTTATCCTTCTCTCCCATAGCGATAGGCACAATACCGTTTGCATTAAATACATCTGAAATCTCATACAGATCCTCCAGTGTCTCCGGTGCTTCTACTTCATATTCATCAAATACCTCCTGGTTGCATACCAGTACGCCTAAGAAGCTGTCCAACGGAAGACCGTACAGGGAGTCATCATAGTAGAAATTGTTACAGATATTCGGAAGCATTTCATCCATATTAATCACACCGCTTTCCACATAAGAGTCCAGATTTTCTACCATCCCCGCATCCACAAAGGAAGTTGAAAATCCGCCTCCCCAGGAACAAAACACATCCGGAGCAGAGCCTGCTGCAAGTGTCGTCTTCAGTTTTGTTTTGTAAGCATCATTATCAGCCTTATCTTCCTTGATCGTTACATTAGGATGGGCTTCTTTATATTCGTTCAGCGCCTTTTCCCATGCAACGGTCTGACCATTGGAGGCATCTACATAAATATGTCCCAGTGTAAGTTCAATCTGCTCTCCCACATCTGAGGTATTCTCTTCTCCTTTGCTTTCTGTTTTGCTTTCTCCTGTACTTCCACAGGCAGCCAATGATACAGCCAGCACCGCTGCCATACAGACTGCACCGCCTTTCCTCCACCAATTTTTCATCGTTTCTTTGTTATCGGTATCAATCCCGATAACCTCCTCCTTCCTGTCAAAAGATTTTATAACTTTTTCTGGTATTTTGATTATAACTCTTAGAGTTCCTTCTTTTTCTTTGCATTTTTACTAATTATACAAATATTTTTACATATTCTGCATTTTTATATCCACATTGCACAACCCCATCATATAAAATAATCCTGTTCAAAAAGTTTATATTTATCTTCCTCGATATTCCAGCGGAGAACAGCCCTCTACTTTTTTAAACAAAATACCAAAATAATTTGGATTATCAATTCCCACCCTTTCTGCAATTTCGTAAATTTTCAGGTCGCTGTTTTTCAGCAGTAATTTTGCTTTTTCAATGCGCAGATCTGTGAGGTATTCTACGAAAGACCGTCCTGTCTCCTTCTTAAAAATCCTGCTCAGGTAGCTGCTGTTCAGATAAAAAACCTTTGCCGCCGATGCCAGTGACAGCTCTGGTTCACTGATATGCTCTTCCATGTATTGTTTGATCGTATAAATCAATCTGGACGGACGTGCACTGCTGTTCTCTCCGCATCTTTTCATCATCTTTTTACAGATCTCAACAAAATACTCCTGCAAAAAATGCAGTGTAGGTGTCTGGAATACCTTTTGATAATGCTGGTTATATTCCTCCTGAAAGTTTTCTGTCGATCCGTGATTCATCAAATAGAGATAGAACACCGCGTTCAGCAGTTGCAGGCGCAGATACGAGAGGTCCATCAGATTTGTATGCTTCCAGCCTTCAAACCATTTGTCGACCAGAGACAGCATTTGGGCGGGGGAATCTGTTTCTATATATTGCTGTAGTTTTTTCAGGTCCGTAAATGCGATCGGCCTGACTCTGCGTTCCGCCTGCTGTCCCTCTCGATTATTTCGATACCGGTTATCACCAAATGCGATCGCACAATTCAGACGGTTATTTGCCAAAAGATAGGATTCATGAATATCCTCTATGCTGTATTGTTCCATTCCTATTCCATACGCAATCGAGAAGTGAAATGTATCCATCCATTCCACTTCCAGTTGTTCTAAAAACGGTTCCCACATGAAATCAGAACAGAGGCAGATCAATACCATATGTCCAAATTTATCCGGCACCCATACAAATCTTTTTCCCGCATGAAGCTGCAGATATCGTTCCAGCCATTCTGAATCTCCCTTTTTGATGTGATTTCCGGCTAATATTTGAGAAAAGTCATCGAATCCAAGCACAGCTGCCTGAAAAAAGTCCCAATTTCCAGGAATCCACTGGTGAATGATCGGTGAATTCAGTATCTCTTCCTCCGCATCCATTTCCAAAAGCTTCCGCAGATAATATTCCCGTACTATAGTCTCATTTTCTTTCCGGTAATCTGCCAGCTCCTGAAATAACAGATTCTGTTTTTTATCTGCCAATATCCGTTCTTTCGTCTCTAGTGCAACTGCTTTTAATTCCTCTTCATTCACAGGCTTCAGCAGATAATTGTCCAATCCTACCTGAATCCCCCTCTGCGCATATGCAAAGTCATCATGGCCAGTTACTACGATAACCTTCACATCCGGTAAGCACTCTTTTATTTTTTCTGTAAAAGACAGTCCGTCAATCTCCGGCATACAGATATCCGTCAATACAACATCCGGCCTGGTTTCTTTTGCTGCCCGCAAAGCGGATGCGGCAGATTCAAATTCTCCAACAATCCTGTATCCAAGCTTTTTCCAGTCGATGCAATTGCGTATATACTGGCGGATTAAATATTCATCGTCTACGATCATCAGTTTCAGCATAGGCTCTTCTCCTCTCTCACTAAATACATATAAGAACACTTTGGAAAATGTATGCAGAAGTCCTGCCGCCTGCGGCCTTTCTGCATACATTGGCATTCAGAATTTCTGCAGAGGAATATACAGAATAATGTGAGTTCCCTGATTTTTTCTGCTATGAATCTCATAGGATGTCTGCTCTCCATAGCAATATTCCAATCGCCAGAAGGTTCCCATCAGACCGAACGATTTTTCATTCTCATGCTTCTCCTGATGAAGGATCTCATCTAGCAGCTCCTGAGACATCCCAATCCCATTGTCCAGGACTTCCAGCTTCAGACAGGTATCTTCCTGTACCGAAATGCGGATGGTGATCAGCCCCTGTTCCGTAAATCCATGAATCCCGTGGTTGATTGAATTTTCTACAAGAGGCTGTAGTACAAGCTTTAATATTTTGCAGTGAAATGACTCCGGATCCACTTCATAAATCACGTCAAACTCATCGCTATACCGCATCTTCTGAATTTCCAGATAGCTGGTCAGCATCTGGACTTCCCGCTCGATCGTGATAAAATCATCGCCCTTGCTCAGATTGATCTTATAAAACTGTGCCAGTTCGTTCATCATTCGATAAGCATCGTCATAGCGTTTTAATAAAAATAAGGATTTTATAGAATCAAAAGTATTATACAGAAAATGCGGATGGATCTGCATATTCAGCACATCCAGGTCTGCCTTTCGCTTTTGTCGTTCCACCTGCTTCGTCTGAACCAGCAGGTTCTGGATCTCATCTACCATCTCGTTATAGACATTGACAAACTCCTGAATCTCGTAATGGCTGGTCCGAATTGCCACACGTTCAAATTTTCCGCACTTTACCTGCTCCATAGACTGCATCAATGCGTTAATTGGCTGGGTATACCAGCGTGCAACAAACAAAGTCCCCGCAAAAATAACAAGGGACTGCAGCACCAGTAAAAGCAGTGTAATGATCGTTCCGCTTTGCTCCCGCTGATATACTTCATCGAAAGACAGCATATTCATATAGACCAGTCCGTTGTCCTGATACAGGGACACATAATATCTGCTGCCGCCGAACCTCTCTACAACCGAAGTTTCCTCCTGCTCCATCATATCCTTCCGCAGCATTTTTAGCTGTCCCTGAAATCCATCGTCTACGGTATTGATCACAGGTTCCCCCTGTTCAGTAAATATAGCATAGCGGATATCAAACTCGTTTGTTTCCTGATTTGTCAGTGTCTGTTCCAGCATTTCCTGTGATACGTTGATCACCATATATCCCATGGGCTTCATAGTAGCCAGACTGCGGATGGCACGGCTGAAGGAAATTGCCGGTATGTCTGTCTTCTCAAGAAACATATCATCGCAATAATAATTTAACCGGTATCTGCCGTCGTCCTCCCCGTACCACCCATATTCCCGGATGTCTGAATGCACCAGAACCCGTTTGCCTGATTTGTCAGCACTGGCAAGAAGTCTCTGTTTACTGAATATATAGATAGACTCGATCAGATCAATATTGCCTGTCAGTTCATCCAGATATCCATCCACCTGTTCTACCATCCGATAATCTGCCTGTCCCTGCATCCTTCCTTCCAGAGTACTCTGCACTCTAGCGTTAGACAGGCAGATATAGGAATAGGTATCTATATTTTTCACTGTATTATGTATCAGCATACTGATACTGACCAGATTCGCCATCGATACGTCCCTGATCTTTTCGTATAAAGTACGGTTTCTGTAAGACTGCAGGATCACCATTGTCATAACTAACACAGTAGCAATAATGATCATCATAAAAGCTGACATTTTTGTAGCAATGCTCTGATGATGAAAGCTCTGCTTTGCTTTTTCTTTCCAGTTTGTGTTCAACCTGTGATTCCCCTTCCGTTTTTGCCTTTTCACAATTCACTATATTGTAATTATAACATACCGCAGCCTACGGCTGCAATCAAACCAAAAAGCAAAAAGAATCATCCTATTCGTAGATGCACGTGCTATAATGCACATATACGGTATCTTGTAC
>NZ_JBQIKP010000043.1:0-37939 GCF_056796775.1 Schaedlerella sp. | reverse complement strand
TTTTTCCATTCACTCAATAAGTGAAAAGCAATATTCAATTAAAATACAGTAACCATGCGGGTTTCAGCAGTTGATGCCGTTATTCCGTGAATAATTCAGGTATAGTGTTCCTGTATTCTGCCTGAAATAGTAACAGACAAAATCTTCATCCTCATAATAGACCTTCATGGCCTGCGGATATGTTTCTGCAAACCACTGACAGCATTCATATGCCTTTGACTCCAGAATTGTACGATTTTCAAGCTGTTTATAGGACAACCACTCATTCTCCGATTCCACGATATCACTTTGTGCCGCGGCATCAGAGATTTCCGAGGTTTTTATTTCCGGAGCCTGGCTGGCACCGCTGTCCGGAAATTTTTTGGAATATTTCTTCCAGTATATCTCAGAATACTTCTCTTGTCCCATCCAGAACGGCCCTTCAAAAAAGTGAGCCTGCGCATAGAGAAGCGGCTTCTTCTCCACATAGATAAACACATATTCTGACGGAAGTGTATATTCTGTGTCAGAACATTTTTCAACAAACATCTGAAGCTCCTCATGCCACCCATAAAGATTGACCGGATACAGTTCATCCGTAGGTGCCACGATTGTATAACTGTACTGCGGAAATTCCCTTATAATAGAATTTGTCACTTCCACAACGGAATTATACCGCGATAACTCATAAAATAAAAATCCCCGAAAATTTCCTGTCAGCACCGTAAGCACATAAATTCCTGCTGTTAAAAAGGCAGACACCCTCCCCAGAACAGATTCTTTAAAAAAACGAGTCAACCAGGAAAAAAGCAGGTCCGCAGGCATGACCATAACGGCAAGTATCATCATACGACCCGCCGAACAAAAACGAGAGTCCGAGACCAGGTCCGGATACCCCATGTAAGGTGCCGCAAACAGCAGCATGAATATAAATGTAAACAAAATGACCGGCGGATATCCGCAGCAGAATCTGTATAAACATCTATCTTTCCAATGTCCCGCAAACAGACACAGCACAATCAGAATTCCTGTCACTCCCAGGATCCATCTCGAACGGATATCGCCATAAAGTGTCTTATATCCTTTCCTATATATTCCGGCGATTATTTTTTCAATAGCACTAATCCCATTCTCCGCAGCTTCTTTCCATTGGCTCAGACCAATCCCCTTGTACTGGACATCCACGCCTTCTTCTTCATCAGCTTCCACCGGATCCTTTTCTTCCACCTGCCATTGCCTGGCCTGTTCCCCGTCCATTGCGTCCATAGCCCACTGGATCGAGTAGTTAAAGGGGATTCCTGAAGCCAGCGCTCCTGCCATAGGCGAAATCGCGATCACACATCCGCAGACCACACTGGCCGACAGCGGGAGCAGGTAGTTCCGGCTGAATATTTTTTTCAATGCGAACAAAGCGAAGGAGAGACAAAGAATAAATGCCATAATCGTCACATAAAAATGGATGGCAATTGAAGCCGAAAGAGACATCATAAATAAAAACAGGTTTTCATCCCAATAAAATTTTGATGTCTTTCCTTTTCTGATGAAATTGGAGGCTTCCCTTAAGTAGCGAATAAGATACAAAGCACATAAAAACTGTGTATGCAGGCCAAATTCCAACGGAAGTGTAATCTGCAGACGGAACATACTGTAGACGTAATCTGCACTGACTACATCTAAAGACAGAAACAGCACCAATACAAACACCGGTGAATACCGCCAATGGAACACCTCTCTCAAAAGAAGGTACACAGACACCAGAAATACTGAAACATGGATTCCCTGCAGAAACAGTAAAATACTGTAAACCCGGATGCCAAAGAGCATGCTCATAGAATAGATAAAGCAGTGCATTGCTTCCGGATATACGCCGTCTGAAAAAATATTGCCCTGAACCAATCCGTAGATCCATTCGTGATGCGCATACAAATCTCCCCAGCCGTAAGAATGAATCTGGAATGCCCCATAGGAGAAATACGTCATTCCAAATATAAGAACAGCCGCAAGAACACCGTATTTATAGACAAAAGGGCTGATTTTCCTCCCGATTTCCCATAACCGCTCTTTCATTCTCAGCCGAATATGCCGCAGACGATATTTCCTTTTTTCTATCCCAGAAAAGCGGGGGCTGGAATAGAAAAAATATACCAGCCTTTTTACCAACACACAGATAAATATACCATAAAACGCAAGAACCACTGTCAGCCGGTTCAATATATGAAAAAGTCCAAGCGCTAGAACAACCGTATTGACAATCACAACCTGTACAGTGACGCAGAAGCTGAAGCGGTATGTCCTTGTTTTATTTTTCAAATACCCGCAAAACACAACTGAGGGCCAGAGATACATCAGAAACAGGTATCCACAGAATACTTTTCCGTATTCTATCATCCAATACACCGTATCCATATCTCTGCCCCCTTCTCATCATTTTATGATTCCGGATTTTTTATGTTCCTTATTCTCTTCTGTTTGGAGCCGATATACCAATCCCGAAGGTCTTGGAGCAAATTCCTGCTTTAGAAGCATCCCCTGACAGAATATATGAGTATCCAGGTGCCGCTCAACCCAGCGCAGACGTATGTAGGCTACCGTCCATCCGGTAAAGGAGCCCAATACTACTCCCATACCATACCAGATCTCTATAAGCTGCATGGAAAATAAGCTGCACACAAAGGTTACTCCGCAAAAGCTCAGAGTCGTCAGGATTGCTCCTGTCAGATCATTATAGTAATAAAGAAACAGAATCGCCGCATACATCAAAAACAGGATAAAATATCCGGCTGCCAGACAGGGATAAATCTGCATAACCGACCCTGCGAACCCAAACTGCGGCAGTACCACGATGCACAGTAAATAGATCACTACGGATATAATAAACTGTACACGCATCAGATTCATCAGTTCGCTTCCCAGTTGGCGGAACATCCGCCGCTTGGCGCTCTCGATATCACTTTTCTTTCCACCGATCACGGCCTCGGAATAAATCTTATATTTCTCGTGAAAGTGCATTTCCACATGGGTGATAAAGATCACGGTTGCTGAGATGTTCGTAAACATGGCGAGACAAGTCGCCATATCATAAGGCTGGTTGCATACAAAGCTCTTTGCGACTACCATCCTTGATTCCGATGTCCAGAACACAAAATTGTGAATATACAGCCCCAGGATATAGAAAAAATTCGTCACTACCAGCGGCCACCATTTTACAAAATATTTCAGTACAGGCAGAAAACGATTGCTGTTTCTGGCAAAGTATCTCTTCACAGCCGCAAATTCCAGTATCCCGATCAATAAGAAACCTGATGTCAGCGCGAACAACATGCTGTAGGCCGTATTCCATCCGCATCTATATTTCAGTACCCATGCAAGGATAAACGCTCCTGCCATACCGATCAGGAAAAAAATAGAGATTCTCTCATAGTCCTTACAGATGGACAGATATACCATGGAATAAAATACCAGTATCATGGAAATATAGGCACAGAATCCGGTAAATACATAGTAGACCTCTACCCCACCCACAAAATGCTCCCAAAGGCAAAATGGAATCCCGATGAAGCAGCCAAGAACCATTGTCATCAGCAGCCCGACATAATAGCATGGCAAGATGTCCTCATACCGCTCCGCATAAATAGCGTCCTGCATATATTTGGACAGCACGGCATTGAACGGAGCTACAACCAGCAATGCGAAGATAAACGTATACAGTATTGTACAGGAAAACAGCTCCCGAGTCAGATATGCCTCCTCGTTAAAGCCCAGTTTCCAGCCGATCAGCAGGATATTCGCAATGATCACAATCATGGGGGCGATCGTGATCACAACGCTGTACACAAATCCTACCAGATCTGCTGCTATAGATTTCTTTTCAAATATTCGATTCAGCTTTACTCCTACACCAGCCATCCTCTAATTCCTCCCGCGGTCTGCATCCGGCTGCGGCTTCTCTTCTGCTGCCTTCTGCCCCTCTTCTTCCCAGGCCAGCTGCATACTTTCCGCAAAATCCTTATATATTTTTTTGTAGGCATCCTGCAGATGGGAAAGCTGATAGCGAGACAAGACTCTTTGGTATCCATTCTTTCCCATTTGAATGCGCATCTCTTCATTCCTTGCAAGTGCAGTCATGGCGTATGCAATTTCCTCCACGTTCATGATCCGTGTGATCATACCTGCCGCGCCGTAATCATCATATTCCCCAAGAACCAGCCCCCGGCAGTTTCCTACATTGGTCGCGATCACTGGTTTCTGGGCCGCGAAGCTTTCCAGGATGACAAGCGGCTGCCCCTCACTGATGCTGGTCAGAACCGTCATATCCATCCGACCGTAATACTCCCGCATATTGACATTGCCTGTAAATTCCACATCCGGGATCCCCATCGTTCTGACCAGTCCAAAGCATTCTTCCGCATACTCCGCGTCTTCCTCCCAGGATCCCATAATCCACAGCTTCAAGGACGGCTCTCTTTCCTTTGCAAATCCAAACGCCTGCAGCAGAGTCATGACATCTTTTACCGGAGTCACCCGCAGTACTGCGCCGATATTGATCTTTCCCTGATCCTCTTCTGTCTTTCCCGGAAGATTCTGAAAATCCTCTACCCGGATCCCATTCGGCACGATCATCGTCTTTTCGATGGGGCAGCCCAGCTCCACCTGAAGCTCTCTTGCGTGTTCATACAGGCTGGTCACCATATCCGCCCTTTCGTATGCAAGGCTGGACATCTTGTAGAACTGTTCGATCCAGATATTCTGATAGATATCCTTGACCCATTTTGCCATGATCAGCTCTTCTTCCCGTTCGCGGGTATAGATCCCATGCTCGGATATGAGCATACGTCCGCCATGGAAATATTTTGCCATGCTCCCCAACACGCCTGCATATCCTGTGCAGATGCAATGATACAAGTCTGCCTTTGGAAGCTCTGCCTGGAGCACTGTAAACAACGGCAGATATATGGAACGCATCATCCACAGAAAATCTGTAAATACAACCTGGCTGTAGTTCAATTGATAAAGTTCCGTCACTGCGTCCAGAAAATCCTTTCCCATCAGCATACCGTTCAGAGACACCTGATGTTTTCGGAAATAATCAAATAGTACTTCCCACTCTATCTTCTGGCCGAGCAGGAGGCTTCGCAAAGCCTGGTATTCCTTTTTATTCATCCGGTGCTTCCGCATTCTTTTCCTGCCCCAGTCAGAATCGTTGAGATATACCTCATGTACCTCTGTCACATTCGGAGGCAGTTCATATACATACTTTCCCCGCAGCGAACGGTCTGCCACAATAGTCTGGATCACAAATTCCTGCTTTGGAAAAGAACAGATCATGCTGTGTATCCAACTGGATACACCTCCCACCACATAGGGATAACATCCCTCCGCTATTATACAGATTCTCATCTTCTTACTCCAATTCTATCTTTACATCCGAATTCTCTGCTTCAATCAGCCATGCTCCGTCTTCCAACTGCTTCCAGCTTCCTCCGTCTACATGGGTGATCCTTTCATTTTGGGTCCTCAATACAAACCATACAGAACTGCCTGCATTACTTTTCAAATGAATCACATTGTCCTTTCGGCTGTCCGTATAATCCAATGCCAGGAAATTCCGGATCCTGTCATCGCATTCTGATACGGTAGTCCCTGAAAATCCTTTGAAATTCTGCCAGTAATACTGTATATTGCCACCGAATTCAGAAAGCACCTTTTCCAGAGTGTCCTCCTCGCCCTCAGGATATGCAACCCGCCCCATGTCCATCCGCACGCTGCTGTATCCCAATACGGTCTGAACGCTCCGCATACGAAAATCTTCACGGTAAGTATGCTCCGTTCCATCAGACAGCGTACTCTGTCTGGTGATATCCTCTGTCTGGTATCCGATCAGATCATTTTCTCCGTGATAATCTGCAACAACCGTCCGTACAGGCTCCAAAATCTCTTCATTTAAAGCAGATTCGACCTCTTTCTCTTCCAGACTGCCTGCATAAAAAGAAGAAAAACGATAATCCGGAAGCTCTTTTCCCATGAACCGCTGATCCTCGGTCAGCTTCCTGCGGAGCTCCATGTCGGATATACTGCTTCCTGACAGGCCGGCTTCCGCTCCCCGCTCCCGGATACGTCTCATGTAATACTTAAGCTCAGTCTGATTTGGAAAGGAATCATCCTCATAATCATACTGCGGAGTAAGCATACAGGAGAGTCCCAGCGTATTCTGCCGGTACACAGCCACGATCGAAGGCCATGCGACATCCCGCAGCAGCCTTGACATCGTCTGGCCATAGCGTGCTTTGATCTCCGCATTATTTTCCGACGCAAATCCCGGGTAATTCACGATCACCATATTCTGCGCATTCACCACAGGGTAAAGCTCATAGTCATTCATTCTGGAGGCCATAGCAGTCAGAAGTCCCATGCCTGTGACATCTTCCATATATCCGCCGTTTACCGCGAACACATGCGCTTTGTTGAAGCTGTTTCTCCAGATCACCGCCGGATAATCCTCTTCCTCTTCCAATAATTCTTTCGTAATTCCCCGCACATAAGTCTCTGCGTTCTTACCCAGAGTATAATATGGAAATGTCAGTTCCATATCCTGCCTTTTCTCATTCTCTTCCTCATCCTCTGCCCGGTATACAGCTTCGCCTCCCAGCAGAAATCCTTCTTTCAAATAAACGCCTTCCAGCTTCGCGGATTCTTCCTTTACTTTTTCAATCCCCAACAGCTTCCTCAGTCGGGCATTGTCTTTGATTACGGACACCTCCGGCAGATTGCAGAATACCAGATCAATCCCTGCATCTACACATGCTTCCAGGCTACTGCACAATTCCTTCTGGTTCCAGTCCATATCCTCTGCATTTAAGATGAGCATTTCCGGAGAGGAAGCCTTGCTTTTCTGCTCAGCTTTTTCGTATGCCTCCAACGATTCATAGCTGGCCATACTGCGCTTTGTATATGTCGTCCATGTACGTACAACATCTTCAATGTTCCCTGTCCCGGCTCCGATATAAACCACCCGTTCCCTGGGGTTCTCAGTGGCAGTTCCAGCCTCTGACTCTCCGGATTCGGACTTATAAGCACTGCTCTCTCCCAGAAGTTCGTCCCGGTCCTGATAAAATGAATTTTCTTCATAACCATCCCAGCTTTCCAGTGCAACATTGGTAAACTGGAACAGAAAAAATACAACCAGCATGACTGTCGTGATGGCAAGATAATTCCAACGTGATATCATTTTTTTCTCTCCTTAGCTGAAAATCCTGATCATTTCCAGCGTATCACTGTCAATGGTGATGTTCGAATTCTTCAAAGCGTTGAGTGTCTGAAAAAATGCATCCCTGTTTTTTACGGTAAAATACAATTTTAATCTGCAGGTATAGGCACACAATTCATTTGGGTACTGTTCTTCTAATCTAATACACCATTTTTCCACATTTTCAAAATCCCTGCTTTCCAGCAGCCGCATACACAGACCCTCATACCACTCCGGAGTAATCCTGGAAGCATTTTTTTCATAGAGCAGTTCCATAGCCTCTTCCAGCATTCGTACAAACCGATCCTGCTCCAGATCCATGAAAACTCTTTGACTCAGGAAATCCTCCATATAAGCGATCAGTGCCACTTCGTATTCTATCTGCTCAGAGCCTTGATCTTCTTTCATCTGACGGTACAGCTTATGTACACCCATACGAAATTCATTCAGTCTGTCGCTCAGGATAGAAGCCGCATAATGTGCCGATTCCGAATCCTCCGAATTCAAAGCCAAGGCCACCGATGACAGAGATTCCTGCATATCCCCCTTGATGATATTCATCATGGCCACCCGCAGATTCTTCTCATCACTGACTGCAAGGGCATCTTCTACAGGGATCACATTGCGTTCCCGCTCTTCATTGGCCTTTACCTGTGTCTTCACACGGCTTTTATCAAAAATGACATCTTCCAGATTTACCTGGAATCTGAAAATTGTCAGATACAGCAGGTGGGTCACGAAGAAAAATACAGGAGCAACCACAGGACAGAACACCATGATAAAAAATCGGATGATGTAGGTTTTCCTGCCATCATACAAAAATTCCGCTTCTTCATTCTTCTTTTTCCGGATGGGCACGGCAATAAACAGTCCGCATATCAGATAGGCCGCTGCCACCGCCAGATTGATCACAAGGATCATTACGAACAAATGCTCTTCCCTTGTCAGTGTCATACCAAGACCTCCTTTAGCAGGCTCTCATAGCCAAGCTTCCGAAAACGATCCCGGACGCCTTCCGCATTCTCCAGATCCGTATTGGAAAGCAGGATATAAAGCTTTCCGCCCTCCATAGTCCCCATATAGTCTGTCTGACGTATGCAGCTCTCCAGCAATGTGGAAGCCTGTTCATACCCCTGATAACCTGTCACGATCTCTACCAACGTACATTCTGTAAGGCCTTTGCTCTTGGCATCAAGAAATGCCTTCACCAGCTGCGTAAATGCACCCTCGTTGAGTACGCTGGTTCCCTGAATATAGCGCTGGCCCTTCAGACTTTCCAGATAACGGCTGGCGCGTACGGACGCGTTCTGGATCAATGTTCCGATCACCGTCAGCCGATTTGCCTCTGACAGAGTCATCCTCTGCCACGGAATGCCCCATACCATCAGGATCAGCTGCATCTCGTCCTCAGCATATACGGCGCTGGCCATCAGCGGAAGTTCTGCCTCCATATTCTTATTAATATAGACCCGGCCATTGCTCAGCTCATGGTACATATCACCCATAGCCGTATACTTTACGGAATTTCCCAGCTTGCGCGCCTCTGGAGAGGTTGCGGAAAAGAGTCTGGCGTAGTCCCTGTTGGCTACGATATATAAAGCCACATCCCGGCTGTCCATCAGTTCCCCCAGCACCTGCGCTGCATAGAACAGCACTTCTTCGGTTTCATACCTTTCCAGGCTGGAGGTAATCTCATAAATCTTTCCAAGGCTGTCCTTGTGATTGACAAGCTGTGCTTCAAAGTTCCGTTTCATCCGGACATTACTGTCATTAATCTCTGATATATCTTCAATCCTTTCATACAGATATCCCAGTTCTTCCTCTTTATCGTCCTGTGTATGACGCAGGCGATCCCGAATATAACCTACCACCATTCCTACGATAAACAGCTGTGCCATCCAGACATATGTATTATAATCCAACAGGATTTCAAACTGTATATGCCCGTCCGTCTGCCGGAAACAATATCCCACGGAGGCGAGCAACGCGGAAAAGATTGCTTCCTGCTGCCCGTAGATTGCCGCAAACAGCAATACATACAGCAGATAAAAATCAAGTCTGCCAAAATACTGGCTTCCTGCTGCCCGGTCATACAATATGTAGAATATGACAAAGCAGATCAGATTCTCCAAAAGCGGGAGCAGACTTTTCGCAGCTACTTTGGTACCGTGCAGCAGCCTGCCTCCCCATCCGCCCCCTGCGTCCTCGGATTTCAGGAAGCTGTCACTGTAACGCTTCATATACGCAGCGACCTCTCCCACGCCTTCCGGATAGTGGGTAAAGATCCGCTGTCCAAATTCATTCTGATAGTTTCTTCCGTCCAGTATGTGCCGGTACTTCTCTCCCACAGACTGATCCGTAATGGTAATGCCCGCTCCCATCTTTTCAATGATGATCTGTGCAAACTCCATCTCGTTGATCTCTTCCATCGATGAGATATGATAACAGGGCTGTCCAACCTGTTCCGCCGTCATGACCTTGTAAATAAGTTCCACCGCATCATTTACATACAGCATGGAAAAACTGTTTCTGCCATTTGCGGAAATACTTCCTCTCTTCAATGCTTCCAGGCACATCCTGTAGCATGGATTGCTTTCCTCCTGTCCCTTCTGCGGCACGCTGTATACCTGATCCAACCGCAGAACAACCGTATCTACATCCTGCATGTTCCGATAGTTGCCGCACAGTTCCTCGCCCTGTGCTACAGCCAGTGCTTTAAAACCCTTGGGAGATACCTTTTCTGTCTCCGGAATGTCATTGGCATAGGAATTGCTGAATACCTCCTGAGAAGAAAGATATACAAAACGTCCGCCTCCAAGCATGGAATATGCCGACAGGATGTTGATCAAGGATGATGTATAACGTACCGATTCTGTCCTTCCATGGTGCTTCCACTCAAAATTCGTATCATATGCGCCCATGAATAGCACGATCTCCGGCCTGACACTCTCCATCACATCCTTGACGCTCTCACTGTCATATAGAAAATCATACTTCTCAAAAACCCTCTTACGGGAAATACCGCATTCTTTATCCTTTCCCTTCTGCCCTGTCAACAGATAGATCCGGTGATTGCTTTTGTTTAGTTTGTCGATCATGGTATCCATGACCTTGCTGGCTCCGCCAATTAATAATACATTCATTATTCTTCGCCATCCTCATCTTAAAATAATCTTTTTCCTGACTCCCGGTGATTTCCCTGTACACTAAAAAGGGGTATCCTTCCTAAATTTAGAAAAAGTTTACCCTGTCCATTTGTCCTGTCGTTGATCTGCTAAATTCTTCTCATGATTTCTTCTTTGCCGGAAAGACGTAAAGTGCCCTGCTCTGCGGCAACCCCCTGCCCATGATATTGAGTAAATATTAACACAAATTTTATATATTTTCAATACTAATATATATTTCCTATCTCCAGCTTCACGTCTATATATGAAATTTTTGTAAATTGAGAGCCCCACGCAGTCTGTTTGGCAGTCATTATTTTATATAAAAAGTGTATAAACTCTTATACATTTAATATTGGCACTATGGACAAAGCAAAACACAGGAGGTACTTGTATGGCAAAGGGTGAAAATATTTTCAAAAGGAAGGATGGCCGTTGGGAGGCACGGTATATCAAAACCCGTGAAAAAAGCGGCAAGATCAAATATGGGTTCTGCTACGGCAAAACCTATATGGAAGCTAAGGACAAGGCTGCGGAAGCTAGGGCGAAGCTGTTAAGCGGAACGGTTCCGAAGCCTGAGGTAAAAGCGGAAAAATTTTCGTTTTATTGTGACAGCTGGCTGGATCTTCGCAGCACACAGTTAAAAATGTCCAGCTATGTAAAATATCAATACGGGATTGAAAAACATGTGAAACCTTATTTGGGAAATCTGTATCCCGAAGATATTACAACGGAAAAATTATCCGCTTTTTCGCAACATCTGATCAATGAAAAGGAACTCTCTATAAAATCCGTGCGTGATATCCTGACTTTTATGCGTTCTATCCTTACCTATATTAATAAACAGATTGACGGAGCATTATCCCATGTCGAAGTGATCTATCCCCGTGAATCTCCCAAAGCAGTACGTGTATTGAGCAAAGAGGAAGAATCCAGGCTGGTTTTATATTTGTCAAATGGGATGGACGCGGGAAGGTTTGCCGTCTATCTGGCACTTCGCACCGGAATGCGGATCGGCGAGATCTGCGCTCTGCGCTGGAAGGACATTTCCTTCAACGAGGAGATCATCTGTGTAAACAAAACCGTACAGCGTATCAAGGATATCAATTCTCAGGGAAAGACAAAAACAATCCTGATGATCGGCTCGCCCAAAAGCGACAAGTTGCGGAGGACCATCCCGCTTATGCCGGATATTTCGGCACTTTGCAGACAATTTTACCCGGATGACCCGGAGTATTTTGTGCTGACCGGAAATGGGAACTGCATGGAACCCAGAAATCTGCAAAGGTATTTAAAGAAATACACAGCGGCATGCAGTATAGAAAATGTACATTTTCATACCCTGCGCCATACCTTTGCGACACGCTGCATCGAAGTCGGCTTTGATGTAAAAACCTTAAGTGAGGTGCTCGGACATGCAAATATTTCCGTAACGCTTGACCGGTATGTACATCCGAACATCAATTTAAAAAGGGAAAACATGCGCCGCTTAAAAACAGCGGACTGCTTTTCTACTGCGCAGTCAGATTAAGCAGTCAATTTTTAGAAAGCTCTGCCAGCAGGGCGATTCCGGTACATTGTCGCAGAGCAGGGCACTCTGCGTCAGATTCTAAGTATACCTCGTGAAGCGGCCGAATGGCCATGGTGGGATGCCCTTGGGTATAACAAATTGGAGCTGCCGCATTCAGAAGGATCCACATCCTTCCATAGATTCGGCAACTCCACTTTTTATTTCAAACGTTCTCGCAGCAACGCTCCAGAATCTCAACCATCGTATCGGTATCACCTTTTTTCGTCGCCGTCAGCATCTTACCGGATTCTACCGCAAGGCGGTAGATATAGCCGAAATCCGGCCTTTTCCTTACCATTTCCGCAAACTTATCCATCAATTCTTTATTCGGGATTGATACACGGCCATCTGCATAGCTCAAAAAGCCGTATACAACCATAGCTGAAAAAATCTCATCCTTTGTCTTAAGTTCCATGGAGACGGAAGCATATTCCTGTACATTTGCCGGCACCGGTGTTCCGCTCATCATGAGCGCAATATCTTCGCGCATATTGGCGGTGTCATTTTTACATAATAATAGATTTCATCATAAGGCCCGGAATTTGTCCAATAGCTCCCGATCTGATTGTATTCCAGCGCGCCGACTACCGAGCGGGGGTTGTACAACCTTCTTCCTGACTTTGTCTGATAACCGTTATACCAGAGTCTCAGATCATTGCGGGACACCTTTGGATTTTCCTCCAGTTTTATATAACGCTGATATAACGCATCCACCTCTTCATCTGTAAACCCGAAATACTCACTGTACTTTTATTCCCATTCTTGCCGGCACACTCCTTTCTAAATCGACGTTTCCTCAATTTCCCGCATCTATAACCCCAATCTTTGGCCCACGCATCATCATATATAGAAAAGGCGTAAAGCCTTTTTCATTATCCTATGCTCCACGCCTTTTAAATCCTAAACCACTATATCGTTAAATAATGCAGGTTCCGGAATCGGTACTCCCTCTTCCTTTGCTGTCTCTATCCACATATCCCGTACAATATTCACTTCCCTGAACGCTTCCTCCTGTGTCCTCCCATGCGCCATACACCCCTGTAGTTCCGGAATGCTTGCCACATAAATATCATCAATATTATCATATTGAATCAACACAGAATATTTTGACATTTTATCACCTCTATAATCCATATTTCAACATAATCTTTCTAAGTTGTCTTACTTCATAGCCCTTAGCTTTCGCCCCATCCTTTTGAATATTCATGAAAGCCTTGAGTTCACGATGAAAATATTGCATATGTGAACCATTTTGACGAATAAAATCAAACCCCAAATCTACAATTAAATTGCGAAAATCATTAAAGCGGATATTATTATCACTTTTTCCGCTCATAACATCATTATACGTCTTTTGGTTCATACAGATTGGCTCCCCTCTACATCTTCACAATCCTGACCTCCGTACTCTCATCTCCCCCCAGCTCAACGCTGACGCTCAATTTTCCGCTTAAGTTTGTGTTCATCTTCCCTGCCGACGCGCCGCCGATCAGCACCTCATACTCACTCTCGGGCTGCAGCTCCAGCGTAAAGTTCACGTCCTCCGGAGCGGAGATCTGGAAATTCACCTCTGTATCGGTTGCCTTGAAGTTCTCCACCGCGCTGCCCGGGACGGATTCGTACACGAACATGCCGTTCCTTTCCAGCTTGGTGATTTCTGAAAATGTTTTTACTTTATAAAGATCGCCTTCAAATTCGAAATTATCCAGCTTTGTCTTCGATGCCAGTGTGTAATCTCCAAAGCTGATCGTCCCATCCTTTTCCGTACGTAACAATTCTTCTACTCTTGCCATGTCAATGTCCTCCTGGGTATTTTAAGAAAAACTTATATTGTGTATCGCAGCGGTTCCGGACAAGACTGTCTACTTTTTTGTATTGTCCGTAAAACTGTACGGTTGGATGCTCTAAGGAGCCTCCAACCTGCTCATCCATTCGCAAAAGCCGTGCTAACGCACTCCTGCGTCTGCTGCCGCTGCCTGTTGTCTATATTATATAATATTCCGTCCGCATTTTCTACTCATTTATTTGTTTTGGATAAAATTTAATCTCCTTTTTGGCTATTCCGGCTTCTACCTGGGTGCCAGGAGTTACTTCTCCGGTCAAGATGGCTTCGGCCAGCTTATCCTCCAGCTCGGTCTGCATCGCGCGCCGCAAGGGACGTGCCCCGTATTTTGCGTCGGTTCCTTTTTCTACGATATGGGCCTTTGCGGATTCCCGCAGGGTCAGCGTGATGTTCATCTGCTCCTTCAGCCGGGCTGTAAACTCTTTGACCATCAGGGTCACAATCTGCTTCATATGGGTTTTATCCAGCGGATGGAAAACAATGATCTCATCGATCCGGTTTAAGAATTCCGGACGGAAGATCAGCTTCACTTCGCTCATTACGTTCTGCTTCATCCGCTCGTAGTCGCTCTTTTTGTCCTCCTTCACGGCAAATCCCAGCTTCTTCGGGTCGATGATGGCCTTGGCCCCGGCATTGGAGGTCATGATGATGACCGTATTGCTGAAATCCACCTTTCTTCCCTGGGAATCCGTGATATGTCCGTCATCCAGCACCTGCAGAAGGATATTGAACACATCCGGATGCGCCTTTTCCACCTCGTCAAAAAGCACCACTGAATAAGGATGGGTACGAACCCGGTCGCTGAGCTGGCCGCCGTCCCCATGTCCCACATATCCGGGAGGCGCCCCGATCATCTTTGCAACGGAATGCTTCTCCATATATTCGGACATGTCTACCCGGATCATGGAATCTTCGTTTCCAAATAAAGCCTCCGCAAGCGCTTTGGACAGCTCCGTCTTCCCTACGCCTGTAGGACCTAAAAACAGGAAGGAACCGATGGGCCTTCTGGGATCCTTCAAACCGGTACGCCCCCGCTTTACAGCCCTTGCCACCGCGCTGACTGCCTCGTCCTGGCCGATGACCCGCCTGTGGAGTTCCTTTTCCAGCTTGTTCAGCCGCTGGGTATCGCTTTCCTCCAACTTGGACACCGGGATCTTGGTCCATGCGGACACCACCTCCGCAATATCCTGTTCCGTTATGACCGGATGCTGAGACTCATTTTTCTTATCAAAACGCTTCCGCGTGGCGTCGATCTTCTTCTCCACCGCCTGCTGCTCCTTCTGGATCAGATGGGCCTCCGTAAAATCACCGGCCATGATGCTCTCTTCCTTCTGCCGGATCAGCTCTTTCAGGGAGTCCTCCAGCTTGGAGAGATTCTCTGGAACCTTGTAGCCCTTCAGGCTGACCTTGGAGCAGGTCTCATCCAGCACATCAATGGCCTTATCCGGGAGGTTACGATCCGTAATATAGCGCTCCGACATGTGTACGGCCGCTTCCAGGGCATCCTTTCTAATGGTGACCCGGTGATGGGTTTCGTATTTTTCCTTTAAGCCCTCCAGGATCTCCAGACAGTGGGTCTTGGTAGGCTCTTCGATCGTAACCGGCTGGAAACGCCGTTCCAGTGCCGCATCCTTTTCAATGTATTTTCGGTATTCCGTCAGAGTGGTGGCTCCGATCATCTGCAGCTCCCCTCTTGCCAGCGCGGGCTTGAGGATGTTGGAGGCATCCATGGCGCCCTCTGCGCCGCCGGCGCCGATCATCGTATGAAGCTCATCCATGAACAGAATCACATTGGGATCTGACTCCACTTCCGAGATCAGTGCCTTCATCCGCTCTTCAAATTCTCCACGGTACTTGGAGCCTGCGATCAGTCCGGGCAGGTCCAGCGTATAGATCCGCTTTCCTTTCATGCTTTCCGGCACCATATCCGAGGCCAGACGCTGCGCCAGCCCTTCCAGGACCGCTGTCTTGCCTACCCCCGGCTCGCCTACCAGGCAGGGATTGTTCTTCGTGCGCCTGCTTAAGACCTGCATCAGCCGGAAGATCTCTTCTTCCCGTCCAATGACCGGATCCAGCTTACCGTCCTCCGCTTCTGCCGTCATGTCCTTACAGAACTGCTCCACCGCACCGTTCCTGCCTCTGTCGTCCTGGAGCTCCTCCTGATAGCTTCTGGGATCCATCCCTGCCGCGAACAGGATATCCTGAACCACCTTCTGGATATTCACATTCAGCGTAGTCAGGATCCGGGCCGCCACGCAATCCGCGTCGTGGATGATGGCCAGCAGCAGATGCTCTGTTCCGATCTTATCCATATGGAAATGCCCTGCCTCCCGCAGGCTGTCTTCCAGGATATACTGAAACCTCGGGCTTTTCTGCGGGCGCTGCGTGATCGGCTCCTCTGCGGCCGGTACGATCAGCTCATCCATGAGCTGCAGAAGCTTTTCCTCCGTCACCCCGTGCTTTGCAAGAACCTGTCCAGCCACTCCGGTCACTTCCTTGCAGAGCCCCAACAGAAGATGCTCTGTTCCAATATATGGATGCTTCTTTTCCTTTGCGGACATTTCCGCATAATTGATGACATTCTCTGCCTGTCTTGTATATTGATTCCGCATAAATTCCTCCCTATATAATCATAATGCAGTGCTCTCGGTGCATACACGGCCAAAAGGCACGATCTGGCACGCAGTATATATTCCGCGTTTGCCTTTCTTCTCAGATCATCCCTGAGTAGGTGTCAAAAAGATCATCCACCAGCGCATGCACCTCTTCCCTGGTAATGTTCTTGCAGCAGCCCTTCGCCAGTACGAGCCGAAGCTGCTCCCGCATCTCTTCCAGCGCCTTGATCTTGTCAATATCCACGCAGATCACCGCGCCCCGTCTCTTGTCCAGGCTGATGAAGCCCTCCTGCTTCAATACGGCATAAGCCTTATTGACCGTGTGCATATTCACTCCGATGGTCTCCGCAAGCTGGCGGACCGAAGGCAGGGAATCCCCCTCCTGAAACATCGAAGTCGCAATTCCCAGAATGATCTGATTTCGAAGCTGGATATAAATCGCCTCGTCACTGTTAAAATCTATCTCAATCAGCATATATTCTCCCTCGGAACTGTGAAAGAATGAATCTTTGCATCTGATTTATCTGAATCTTCTTGTGCTGCCTCCATGCAAAATTAATTCTTAACAGTCCCATATCTTTCGAATTGTTATAGCCATGGTAGCACAAAAAAAGAATCTCTGCAACAAGAGATTCTTTTTTGTGCATCCTCCCGGCCAATCAGCGTGGTGATTGGTCAGGGTGTGAGTAACCGCATCCGGCCAATGCAACCCATTCATTCCTCTCATAACGCCCGGAGCTTTTCCGTAAATTCACTGCTCAGGCTGATCTTCGCCACATAGAATACATCTCCGGTCATATAGGTCTCCCAGTCGTTGTCAATCTCGATCTGCAGATTTCCGCCCGGCATATGGACAATCACCTTATTGCCCGTCAGCCCCAGCTTATATGCCACACCCGCCGCCGCGCAGGCTCCGGTTCCGTTTGCCATGGTATAGCCGGCGCCCCGCTCAAATGTCTCGATCGCGATATTGGTATTGTCTATGACCTTCATGATCTCCGTATTCACCCGCTCCGGGAAATATCTTGCCGTCTCGGAGACGCTTCCAATCTTCCGCGCCAGTTCTTCCGAGATCTCATCCATGGGAATGACACAGTGGGGGTTCCCCACCGAGACGCAGGTTGCCGGATAGAACATATTTCCAAATACCATGTCTTCATTGATCACTTCCCTGCGTTCCCCGGTCACCGGAATCTCGTCGCTCCAGAAGGACAGCCTGCCCATAGAAATGCGCAGCCTGCTTCCGTCCTCGTTCAGATAAGCGATCTCCACCATCCCGCCGTCTGTCTGCAGATGATATTTTTTCTTCTGCACATATCCTGCGTCTTTCAGATATTTTGCAAAAATGCGCACCCCGTTTCCGCTCTTCTCCGCAATGCTCCCGTCCGGATTCCAAATCTTAAGGGACATGTGCTTCTCCCCGATAAACGGCCCTTCCAGGATTCCGTCGGATCCCAGTCCCAGATTCCGGTTGCAGAGCATCGCCGCATTTTTCTGATTCAGCTTCAGCTCATTTTTATTCGGATCAAATACCAGATAATCATTACCCAGCCCATGATAGCGTTCTACTACAGTTTTCATCGTCATACCTCCCTTAAATAATGTAACCAATTTGCGCGGCAAATTGATTGCCTGCTGAGTGTAACCACTTGCCCGCCATCTGCGAAGCAGATTTTTAATGCGGCAATTCCCGTATCATTTTTTCATTCGATACTTTACACTGCCAAATGTGATCCATCCGCAAACGCAGTCTCTACCGCCCCAAATCTGCCTTTTTGTATATTATAGCAAGCATTTTTTTCAAATAATACGTAAGAAATGCTTTAAACATTGCAAATCCTGCTATATAATAAAAATGACTGCACGGAACGATTTTCAGTTTGGCGGCACATACAGAAAGCCTGCCACTGGCAGCCTTTCTGCATACGATGGTATCCAAAACCGGAGGGGATTGTGCACAGTTCCGGCCGGTAAAGCCGCAGTTTGAGGAGGAATTTCCATGGAAAACTATGAAAAAAAAGGCTATCTGAACAGCGATTTCCGCATCTTTCACCTGACAGACCAGCTGGCCAGGGAATATGAATTCCATTATCACGAGTTTCATAAAATCACGATCTTTATCCGCGGAAACGTACAGTATTATATAGAAGGAAAGACTTATGAACTGGAGCCTTACGATATCGTGCTGGTGGAGAAAAACGATCTGCACCGGATCCAGGTGGACAGCTCCGTGCCCTACGAGCGGATCATCGTCTATATCTCCCCCGGCTTTATGGCGGATTATAAAAATGAAGAATATGACCTGAGCTTTTGTTTTCAAAAAGCAAAGGAGGAGCATTCCCACGTACTTCGGATCCCTTCCCTGGAAAAAAGCTCCCTGTTCAAGATCACAAACCGTCTGGAAAAGTCCTTCCACGATACGGAATACGCCAGCAGCCTCTACCGTCAGCTTCTGTTCCTGGAATTCATGATCCAGCTGAATCGGGCAGCATTGAAGAAACGGATCGAATTTCTGGACACGGAGCGGTACAACTCCAAGGTCATCGCCATCCTGCACTACATCCATGCCCACCTGACCGATACCCTGGACATTGACAGCCTCGCGGATATATTTTTTATCAGCAAATATTATATGATGCGCCTGTTCAAGGCCGAGACCGGATATACCATCGGCAGCTATATCACCTACCGCAGGCTCCTCCTGGCCCGGGATCTGATCGAAGAGGGGACTCCCATCACGGAAGCCTGCTTTGCCGCCGGATTCCGGGATTATTCCACCTTTTCCAGGTCCTACAAGGCAGAATTTCAGGAACCGCCCAGGAATCTGCAGAGGACGCGGGTGATTTCGAACGCGCATGCAGGCATGTCTGCCCTTTCCCGGAAATAAAACTGCCGCCCGGGTCTGCTTTCCGGACGGCTTCCTATCATTTTTTCTTCCCCTGCTCTGCCAGCGTCTTCACACTGTCCACTGCGATTACGATCGCCAGTGCCACCAGCAGGATACTGATCACAAGCCGGATCGCGCTCCACATCGGATCCGCTCCTGCCGTCACATTTCCAAAATTCTTCAGAATGGTCTGACACAGGGATGTGATCGTCACGATCAGCATAAATGCCATCGGGATAAAAAACATTTTGTTGTTCTTGCCCATTTTGCCCAGCCAGGTCGCGACTGCCATCAGGCCAAGAGCCGCCAGCAGCTGATTCGCGGCGCCGAACAGCGGCCATACATTCGCATAACCTGTCATTCCCAGCGCTACGCCGAGCACCACTGTAATGGCCGTAGCCACATAAGGATTGGTCAGGATCTTCTTATAGCCTTCTGCCTGCTTGATATCCTCTCCGGGATCCAGCCAGAATTCCTGGAACATATAGCGGGCCAGACGGGTCGCCGTATCCAGGGAGGTCAGGCAGAACGCGGACACCGCCAGCACCAGCATGGAGAAGATCACGCTCTGGGCGCCTTTCAAAAACGGGATTGTCGCACACATCTCCGAGATTCCCGTGGCAAATACATTGGTCGGAACGACCAGTTCTCCGCCGGAATAACGCTGCCACACATAGCCTACCGCGCACAGGGAGATCAGCGCAAGCGCGCATTCGATCAGCATTCCTCCGTAGGCAATTGGCCTCGCATCCTTCTCATTGTCCAGCTGTTTTGCAGTGGTTCCCGAGCCAACCAGAGAATGGAAACCGGAGATTGCCCCGCAGGCAATGGTAATAAACAGGGCCGGGAACATATTTCCCAGGGAAGCGCCTGTAGGCGCAAGGGTATCCGTAAACCCGGTAAACGCCGGAATATCCAGGGATGCATTTCCGGTGAGCCCTGCTCCGATAATACCGACCACAGCAACGCCCATCATAAAGTAAAGCAGGAACGAACTCAGGTAATCCCGCGGCTGGAGCAGGATCCATACCGGAGTCACTGATGCCACCAGGATATAGATCCCAACAATGACCATCCATACTTTATTGCTCAGATAGAAGGGATGAAAATTCAGTCCCACCGCCATACAGACCACGATCGCGGCAACTCCTACCGCCGTGGATACGGCCAGAGGCGCATTTCTGCGGTATACAAGGATTCCAAATACGACAGAGATCACAATGAACAAAATCGAGATCATCGCCGTAGACGCATTTGCCGCGGATGCCGCGTAATCCACCTCTCCCGCTTCCGTATAGGTTGCCATAAATGTATTCGCCACGATAGAAGCAAATGCCGCGACCACCAGGATCAAAGTCAGGTAGGAAAAGATAATGAATATCTTTTTCGCTTTAGTCCCCATACTCTCGGAAATCACCTCACCGATGGACTGCCCTTTATTGCGGATAGACGCAAACAGCGCGCCGAAATCATGCACCGCTCCAAAGAAGATACCGCCGATCAGAACCCACAAAAGCACCGGCGCCCATCCGAACACCGCCGCCTGGATCGGCCCGTTGATCGGCCCCGCGCCTGCGATGGAGGAAAAATGATGCCCCATCAGCACAGGCGCCTTTGCCGGACAATAGTCCATTCCGTCCGCCAGCTCGTGGGACGGGGTCTTTTTCGCTGGGTCGATGCCCCACTGCTCTGCCAGCCATTTTCCGTATGTAACGTACGCCGCGATCAGGACCACAATCCCCGCCAGCAAAATAATTACTGCATTCATGATCATCACTCCTATTTTTTTGTATACTCAAAGGACATCCGGCCGCGCGTCAGAACGCCTTTTTGTACCCCTTTACCAGTTGTCCTGCCGCCCGGTTCCCCATGACCTTTCTGTTCTTCATGTCAAATACCAGAAGCCTTGCCTCCGAATATCCGCGGATCCCGAAACGGTAGTTTTTAAAAAACCGGAATGTTTTAATCTGCTTTTTCCATTCCTTCGGGACAGTGTCCTCACAGATAAAAATTCCCGTGATAAAGGTATACATATGGTCTTTTTCCATACAGGCCCTGCCCTGCCGCACAATCTCCGGCTCAATATATTCCTCGATCTTACGGCGGAACCCATCCAGGAGCTCCGGCGCAAAGGACGGACAGCATTTAAAAAATGTATGCTCATAGCAGCTGGCACGCCACAGTTCCGCTTTTTCTACAAGGACATACTTTGCGCTAGTCACATTGAATGCCGCATACGCATCATAAATGTCTCCGCCCGCGTCAAAAGGACGGGTAATGTCAAACGCTTCCTCGTAGGAAGCCAGGACCTTTTCCAGAAATTCCTGACCGGTCATATATCCCTACTCCTTTTCCGCATCATCGCCTTAACGCGACAACGCAAAAATCGTATTTTATTGTACACCCTGCAAAATAGTTTTGCAATGATCAATTCATGCTTTTTTTAGATATATTTTAATCTTTTTTTATTTTTATATGATCCTTCCCCTTCCGATTATTACAGCAGATCCAGATACGCCGCCTCTTCCTCACTCATTTTCATCGACATGGCGTCAATATTGGCCTGCATCCTCTCCGCACTGGACGTGCTGACGACAGCCAGCATATTCAGCTCCTGCCGGAAGATCCATGCCATGGCGATCTGGGACACCGTACACTGCTTTTTCTCCGCCAGTTCCTCGCATCTGCGCAGCCGTTCAAAGTTATCCGCGCAGCCATACCCCTTCATGGCAAATTCATCCAGGATCTGGCCTGCTTTTTCGCGTTCCCCGCTCTTCACCCTTCCGGATAAAAACCCGTGGGACAAGCTGGAATAGGCAATCACCGGCATCCCCTGGCTCCGGTACCATTCCCTCGCGGCCCCGTTGGAAGGACCGGAGATGGTCACACAGCCGCCTCCCCATGGATCCTGAACCTGCTCCGCCAGGCTGAAATGCGGGCTGGATACAGTAAACGGGATCAGATGGTGCTCTTTGGCATATGCATTCGCCTCAGCAATCCTCCGGTGAGTCCAGTTGGAACCTCCGAACGCACCGATCTTGCCTTCCTCATGCATGGCATTGAGGAGTTCCACAATCTCTCCCACAGGTACCTCCGGGTCGTCCCGGTGCAGCAGATAGATATCGATATAATCCGTCCGAAGCTCCCCGGCGGACACTGCGTAATCTTCCCGGATTTCCTTTTCATTGACCCGTTTTCTTCCGGACGGATCCGGGTGGGCGCATTTGGAAAGGATGACAACCTTATCCCGCATCTTCCGCTCCTCTATCCATTTTCCCAAAGACGTTTCCGCCCCGCCGTACACCCGCGCCGAATCAAATGTATTGATTCCCAGGGCATACATGGCGTCTAGCAGGTCGTTCCCGTCCCCGCCCTGCATAAACGGCGGCGCGGCGGTTCCGTACAAAATGCGGGAGACCTTCTTCTTCACATAAGGGATTTCTACATACTTCACGACAGCACTCCTTTCAACGCCTCCTGCTTGATACAACGGATCCTATATGCGGACACTCAGAATCTATCCTGCGCAATCTGTTCAGGTTATTTTCTGCAGTTCCTTACCGACCTGCCTGTAAGCAGGAAGCTTTCATCGTTCTCACATATTCTGCTACATAAGGCACGCAGTCCTTCCCATACTGTGCTACGATCTTTACGATCGCACTTCCTACGATCGCCCCGTCGGACACCTCCGCCATCTTCCGGGCCTGCTCCGGAGTGGAAATGCCGAATCCCACCGCACAGGGAACCTTTGTGGTCTCTCTCACCAGCTTTACCATCCCGGCGATATCGGTCTTGATCTCGCTGCGCACTCCCGTCACGCCCAGAGAGGACACGCAGTAAATATATCCCTTCGCTTCCCCGGCGATCATCCGGATCCGTTCCTTTGAAGTGGGCGCAATCAGGGAAATGATATCCACGCCGTATTCTTCACAGACTTCCAAAAGCTCCCCCTTCTCCTCAAAGGGCATATCCGGTACAATGATGCCGTCGACCCCGCACTCCCTGCAGCTCTTCATAAACCGCTCTTTTCCGTAGGTATAAATGGGATTCAGATAGGTGAGAAATACCATGGGCACCGTCACCCTCTGCCTTGCCCGCTTTACCATATCGAACAGCTTATCCGTGGTGCACCCTGCCGAAAGTGCACGTTTATTTGCCTCCTGGATCACCACGCCCTCTGCGATGGGGTCGGAAAATGGGATTCCGATCTCGATCAGATCTGCTCCTGCCTCCTCCATAGCATACAAAAGCTGCTCTGTAATGTCAAGTGTGGGATCCCCGCCCGTCACAAACGGAATAAATGCTTTTTGGCCCTGAAATGCGTTTTCAATCCTACTCATAAATCTCTCCCCCCCTGTATCTTGCAATTGCCGCCACATCCTTGTCCCCCCGGCCGGACAGGTTGATGACGATGATCTGATCCTTTCCCATCGTGGGTGCCAGCTTCATGGCATGGGCCACCGCGTGGGCGCTCTCTACCGCCGGGATGATGCCTTCTGTCCGGGACAGGTATTCAAATGCCCGCACTGCCTCCTCGTCCGTCACCGGAACATATTCGGCCCGCTTCGTTTCAGCCAGCCTTGCGTGCTCCGGCCCGATCCCCGGATAGTCCAGCCCTGCGGAAATGGAATAAACCGGGGCGATCTGTCCGTATTCGTCCTGGCAGAAAATGGATTTCATGCCGTGAAATACTCCTGTGCTCCCTTTCGCGATGGCTGCCGCATGTTTCTCTGTATCAATGCCCAGTCCCGCCGCCTCGCATCCGATCAGCCGCACCTGGGGATATTGGATAAATTCATAAAATGCTCCCATGGCATTGCTCCCGCCTCCCACGCAGGCAAGCACCGCATCCGGGAGCTTTCCCTCCCGCTCTGCAAGCTGCTCTTTGATCTCTTCCCCGATGATCTTCTGGAAGTCCCGCACGATCATAGGAAATGGATGAGGCCCCATCACGGAACCCAGCACATAGAGGGTATCATCCATCCGCTTCGTCCACTCCCGCATGGTCTCGTTGACCGCATCTTTTAAGGTCTGGGTGCCGCTGGTCACCGCATGGACCTTCGCTCCCAACAGTTCCATCCGGTATACGTTCAATGCCTGCCGGTCGGTGTCTTCCTTTCCCATAAAAATCTCGCATTCCATATCCATCAGAGCCGCCGCAGTGGCTGTAGCCACTCCATGCTGGCCGGCCCCTGTCTCCGCGATCACCCTGGTCTTTCCCATCTTTTTTGCCAGAAGCACCTGGCCCAGGACGTTGTTGATCTTATGGGAGCCGGTATGGTTTAAGTCCTCCCGCTTGATGTAGATCTTCGCGCCTCCCAGATCCCTTGTCATTTTTTCCGCATAATAGAGCAATGACGGGCGTCCCGCGTAGTTCTTCATCAGATCATCCAGTTCCTTGATAAACTCCGGCTCATGACTATATTTCTCATAGGCCGCTTCCAGTTCATGGACTGCGTTCATCAGTGTTTCCGGGATATATTGACCGCCGTACTGACCGTATCTACCTTTCTGATTTGCTTCACTGCTGCTCATATTCGAATCCTCTCTCTCCTGCATATTTTTCCAATCTCACGGCTCTCATAAAGCGCCGCACCTTCTCCTCATCTTTCCTTCCGTCCGTTTCCACAGAGCTGCTCACATCCACAGCCCACGGACGGCAGGTTTTTAAAGCTTCTGCAATATTTTCTTCATTCAGTCCGCCGGCCAGGAAAAAGGGCTTCTCCAGCTCCGGGATCATCTCCCAGCAAAAACGCTCTCCGCAGCCTCCGTATTCCCCTGCCTTGTAGGCATCCAGAAGCAAATATTCACAGGGCAGCTTCTCCGCCTGCAGGATATCCTCCCGGCTTCTCACCCGGACGGCCTTTATGACCGGCTTCCCTGTCCTGTCCTTGATCCGCCGGATCTCCTCTGCGTCCTCATCCCCGTGAAGCTGTATATAATCCAGTACGCCGCCTTCCGTCAGCCCGGCGATCCGCTCCGGGTCCTCATTGACAAAGACCCCCACGCTCCGGATCTCCGGCAGCAATTCCCTTTTCATCTCCGCCGCCTGCTCCGGCGTGATCCGCCGCTTGCTCCCCGCAAATACAAATCCTGCAAAGTCCGGTTTCTGACGGTTCACCATACGGATGTCCTCCATCGTTTTCAGCCCGCAGATCTTAATCTTGACCATCAAATCTTTTCCTTTCTCACCTGCCGATTTTCTGACTGCTTCACTTTCCATTCGGCTGCCTTGTTCCATCTCCCCGCAGCTCTGCCAGCATCGTCTTTTTATCCTTGCACCGCATCAGCGTCTCCCCGATCAGTACAGCCTGCACATTCCCCTGCCGCAGCCTTTCGATATCCTCCGCCGTGCGGATGCCGCTCTCTGCCACAAAAATGATCTCCTCCGGAACATGCTTCCGCAGATTCAGGCTGTTCTCCACATTCACGGTGAAGTCCTTCAGGTTCCGGTTGTTCACTCCAAGGATCCTTGCCCCGCAGGACAGCGCCCGGCGGATCTCCTGCTCATCGTGTGCTTCCACCAGCGCCGAAAGCCCCAGACTGTCTGCGATCCGGATATACTCCCTCAGCTGTTCCTCACTCAGAATCGCACAGATCAGAAGAACCGCGCTGGCCCCTAGCACCTTTGCCTCATAGATTTGATATCTGTCAACTGTAAAATCCTTCCGCAGCACCGGAATCCTCACCTTCCCGGCAATCTCCTCCAGATACCGGTCCCGTCCGAGGAAATATTCCGGCTCCGTCAGGCAGGAAATGGCTGCCGCCCCTGCCCGTTCATATTCCCTGGCAATCTCCAGATAAGGGAAATCCTCTGCGATCACGCCTTTGGAGGGTGACGCCTTTTTCACCTCGCAGATAAAGGAAATCTCCTTCCCGCGCAACGCCTTTTCCAATGGAAATTCAAATCCGTTTTTTCCGCTTTCCCGCTCAGCCGCCGCTTTTTCTTCCGCAGCCTTCCTGATCGTATCAAACGGTATTTTTTTCTTCTGTTCCGCAACGCGTTTTTTTGCGGACTCTGCAATCTCATCTAAAATCATGATCCGTTCCCCTTCCTGTACAAGCATATTTCCTAACCTGGATAAACCAGAAAAACACGATACGAGAATTTTGCCATTTTGTGCAAGAAATTGTTCGTAAGTGCCTAATATGGCTGTATGCATCATCTGATACTGTGCGGCAGATTGATCTATCGCTCGGTTTAAATCTCATATTCCTTCGTTGCCGCCGCAAATTCTTCCAGCTTCGCCAATGCCTTCCCGCTGTCGATCAGCTCCGCGGCTTTTTGGATCCCCTCCGCCAGCGTGATGCCGTCGATTCCCAGATACAGGCTCATTCCCGCGTTCATCAAGATCACATCCCGCTTCGCACCCATTTCCTTTCCGGACAGGATATCCCTGGTGATCTGCGCGTTCTCCTCCGGATTTCCTCCGATCATCTCATCCAGGCTGCAGCGCCGCAGTCCGAACTGCTCCGGCGTGATGGTATACCGGGTAATCTCGCCGTACCGGATCTCACACACGACGGTTTCTCCGGTCAGTGTAATCTCATCCAGCCCGTCTTCCCCGCACACTGCCACCCCCCGGACTACTCCCAGATTTCCCAGGACCCTTGCCAGCGGCTCTACCAGCTTCTTGTCATAGACCCCTAAAAGCTGCATGGTTGCCGCCGCCGGATTGGACAAGGGGCCCAGGATATTGAATACGGTGCGCACCCCCAACTCCCTCCGGACCGGAGCCGCATATTTCATGGACGAGTGGTACACCGGGGCAAACATGAAGCACATCCCCGTCCGGTTCAGGATCGTCTCATTCTGCTGTGCGTTCAGCGCTACATTCACTCCCAGGCATTCCAGGACATCGGCCGCTCCGCTCTTGCTGGACACGCTCCGGTTCCCATGCTTTGCCACCGGGACTCCGCCTGCCGCCACCACAAATGCGGACGTGGTGGAGATATTAAAGGTTCCCACCTCGTCTCCGCCGGTCCCCACAATGTCGATGACCTCACGCTCCGGATGGATCTTGACTCCCTTCTCCCGCATGGCCTCCGCAAATGCGGTGATCTCCTCAATGCTTTCGCCCTGCATCCTGAGTGCTGTCAAAAATCCCCCCATCTGCGCCTGGGTCGCCGTGCCGTCCATCATTTCCTCCATCACCTGCTTTGCCATGTCATAGCTGAGATCTCTGCCTTCCAGCAATTCATAGATTGCTTCCTTAATCATGCTCTTTTCTTCCTTTCCAATTGTAATATTTAAAAAATTTTTCAAAATCTGGATCCCATTTTCTGTCAAAATGGATTCCGGATGGAACTGCAGCCCATACACGGGAAAATCCTTGTGCTGTACAGCCATAACCTCCCCCTCCGGAGAGACCGCCGTGACGCGCAGTGTTTCCGGTACGGTCTCCGCTTTCGCCGCCAGGGAATGGTATCTTGCCGCGTCTATCTCCCTTCCCATTCCCGCGAACAGTTCGCAGTCTGCGGCAAGTGTGATCCGGCTCTTCTTTCCGTGCATCAGCTTTTCCGCCGGAGCGATCACCGCTCCGTAGGCCTCACAGATGGCCTGATGCCCCAGGCAGATACCCAGGATCGGGATCTTCCCCTGAAATACTTCCACCGCCTGTTCGCAGATGCCCGCATCCTTCGGATACCCCGGCCCCGGCGACAATACAATATGCGTCGGATTCATCTGCGCGATTTCCTCCATCGTGATCTTGTCATTTCTTACCACACGGATATCCGGCTGCAGTGTCCCCAGGTATTGAACCAGATTGTACGTAAAGCTGTCATAATTGTCTATGAGCAATATCATCCTTCCCCGCCTCCTTCTATTATCATCCATTGTTAAACCAACCGCATTTTCGCAAGCCTGACTTCCCTATATTTCCGCTTCTCCGGCGCATATGACCGCCTGGATCACAGCCGCCGCTTTATTTCCTGATTCCTCGTATTCCTTCTCCGGTACGCTGTCCGCCACGATTCCGCCTCCAGCCTGCACATAGACCACATCCTTTTTCCGGACAGCCATGCGGATCGCGATGCAGGTATCCATATTTCCCGTAAAATCAATATACCCGATGGCGCCTCCGTAAATTCCCCGCGGTTCCTGCTCCAGTTCTTCGATGATCTGGCAGGCCCGGATCTTCGGCGCCCCGGACAGCGTCCCTGCCGGAAGCACGGCTTCGATGGCATCCAGTGCGTCCCGTTCTCCGCGGATCTTCCCCTCGACCTGGGAACAGATATGCATGATCCGGGAATATTTGTGGATCATCTGGTACTCCGTCACCTCAACGGAACCGAAGCGGCTGATCTTCCCCAGGTCATTGCGCCCCAGGTCCACCAGCATGTTGTGCTCCGACAGTTCCTTCTCATCCCGCAGCAATTCCTCCGTCAATCGTCTGTCCTCTTCCTCCGTTCTTCCCCTCGGCCGGGAGCCTGCCACCGGAAATGTCGTAAGCCTCCCTTTGTTCAGCCGCGCCAGTGTCTCCGGTGAGGTACACATCAGCTCCACGTCCTCCGTATGGAAATATACCATGTAGGGGGATGGATTGGTAGTCCGCAGAACACGATATGCGTTCAGCAGACTCTGCTTCATAGGGCTTTGAAACTGCCGGGAGATGACCGCCTGGAAAATGTCGCCGTTTCGGATGTATTCCCTGGTCCGCTCCACCTGCCTGCAATAGTCTTCCTTTTCTGTCGCGCAGGTAAAACGGATCTCCTCCTTTTCAAAGCATTCTGCCTCCCGAAGCTCCTGCCGCGTCAGGGCCGCCAGCTTTTCAAGCTCTGCGGCTGCTTTCCCATAATTTTCCAGCACCCGATCAGTCTTCATATTTACGATCAGGATCAGCTTCTGTTTCAGATGGTCATACGCGATTACCTTGTCAAACAGCATCACATCATAATCTGCAAAATCCCCCGTCCTGATGTCCAGCACCGGCTCCGCATACCCGATCATGGAATAGGCAAAATATCCTGCGAACCCGCCGGTAAACGGCGGCAGCTCCGGAAGCACCGGGGCTTTGTAATCCTTCAAGATATCCCGCAATACTTCCAGAGGACGGTCTGTCTCTGTCAGACGTTTCTTTCCGTTTTCCTCAATCACAACCCGGCCGGATTTCCGGCAGGTCACCCGCGTCACCGGATCACACCCCAGAAAAGAATATCTCCCCCAGTTTTCTCCGTTCTCCACACTTTCCAGCAGAAAATATCTGCTGCTCTTCTGTGCCAGCTTCCGGAGAATCGCAATGGGGGTGGTGCTGTCCCCGAACAATTCCCGGCTGATCGGAATCACGGAATATTTTTTTGCAAGCTTCATAATGGTATCACTGTCTGGTCTCAGCATTCTCTTACCCTTCCTTTCCTGAAAAGCTGCCGGCATATCTTTCGAGGCCTTTTCTTCTGCAATGGATTTCATACATGTCTGCGGAAATGCCATTTTGCAGCGAAAAAAAGTCCCTGTCTCACTGGAAATTACTTTCCAATGGGACAAGGACTGATCATCGAAATCATTCACCCTGCGGTGCCACCCATATTGCCAATCCGCCTCTTCCAAAACAAACAGAACAGACCGGCCGCTCTTTCATGTACTAACATACACTCCCTGCTGATAACGGATCGGGTTCCCCGTCAGCGTCTACTCTTTCCGGATTCTATCTGGAAATTTCAAGCTGCCCTCACAAGTCCATTCGATAAAGACTCTTGCTGCCATAATCCCACCGCCTATGGCTCTCTGTAAACAAATATCCTTACTTACTCCTCTTGCTCATCGGTTTCATGTGCTAAAGTATTAATTTGTTAATATGGTAAACAGTATATGCGCCATATTGAAAAATGTCAAGAAAAAATTTTATTTTTTTCCGCCCACTTGTTACTGTGAATAGTAACGCCCCCTTGTTACTCCCTGACGATTTTTATATGCCTAAAGTCAGTGGTTCCGCTGTTACAGCGTCTCCTTGGTATCTAATTCGAACCAGAATTCCACGCCGTTGTCGTAGTTGCATACCCCATATTCCTGGTGAAAGGATTCCATGATGGCCTTCACAATGGACAGGCCGATCCCGTTTCCTCCGTATTCCCGCGTATGGGCCTTATCCACCTTGTAGAACTTATCCCAAAGCCTTCCGATGTCCTCCTCCGGAATGGGCGTTCCGCTATTAAATACGGTGACGCGCACGCTTTCCTCCTTCGGGATCACTCGGATCTCGATCCGCTTCTCATGATCCACATGATGGAGCGCATTGGTCAGGTAATTGCGGAACACCTGCTCAGTCTTATATTCATCCGCCCATACATAGACCGCCTCTCCCGCAATAAAGTCCACGGATGCCTCTGCCTGCTGGATCAGAATCTCGCAGCTTGCAAGCACTCCCCGGATCAGACCGATCACATCGAACCGCTCCACCTCCAGCTGCTCCGAACCAAATTCCAGCTGATTCAGGGTAAGAAGGTTCTTTACCATATGGTTCATCTTATTGGATTCATCTATGATCACGTCGCAGTAAAATTCACGGCTTTCCGCATCTTCGCTGATCCCTTCCTTCAAGCCCTCCGCGTATCCCTGGATCAGTGCGATGGGTGTTTTCAGCTCATGGGATACATTTCCCAGGAACTCCGTCCGCATCGTTTCTATTTTTTCCTTCTGTTCAATGTCCTTCTGCAGCTGATGGTTCGCTTTTTTCAGTTCGGATATGGTGTTCTCCAGCTTCCGGGACATGATGTTGAAGCTCTGGCCCAGCACACCGATCTCGTCATCGCCGCTCCCCGTATATCTGGCGTTAAAATCCAGGTTCGCCATCCGCTTGGACAGTACGGCCAGCTCCAGGATCGGATCCGTGATCTTCTGGGAAAAGAACCAGACAAACCAGGCTCCGAACACCAGCGTCACGGTTCCTACATACGCCAAAAATTTATTGGCCAGCGCCGCGCTGTCCCGGATGCTGTCCAGAGGGCTTCGAAGCAGAAACAATGCGCCGTTGGACAGCTTTCCGAACATTTCCAGGTAAAGCGTGTCCTTATTCACCGGGTCGCCGGATCTGTAAAACGTATACTGTTCTGTCTGATCCAGCACCTCTGCCATATTATTTCCTGTGATGTAGCCGAACATCTGAGCCTCCAGCACTTCCTTGGACTGTATCGAAAACAAGACATAGTCCAGAGAATACTCGCCTGTGTGCTTGAGGACCAGCATAGAAATATTTGCGCTCTCACTTTTTCCGTTGATCTCTTCCTGTTCTTTTTTCTCGGTCAGGCTTCCTGTCGTCACTGCGGAATCGATCATCTGATACATCTCGATCATATCCGTCTTTTTATGGAGGATATAATATTGTCCCAGGAAAATAGAATTTACAAGAAAGACCACTGCCAGAAGCATTGCGATCAGTCCGACAAATACCACCACAAGCTGCCGTTTGATTGATTTTGTCATAATTCAGCCTTCCATCTGCCGGCAGCAAAACCGCCGCCTGTTTTCCTGTGTCTCATACAGGGTATATCACACCACTTCAAATTTATACCCCATGCCCCAGATCGTCTTGATGCACTCTCCCTTTTCTCCCATCTTGCTCCGCAGCTTTTTCACATGGGTGTCAATGGTACGAGCGTCCCCAAAATAGTCATAATTCCAAACATGATTCAGGATCTTTTCCCTGGATAGCGCGATTCCCTGATTCTCCACAAAATAGGACAGCAGCTCAAATTCCTTATAGCTTAAGTCTACCTGCCGGTCATCAATCTTCACGATATGGGCCGCCTTGTCGATCAGGATCCCGCCTGCATTGATGACATCATTCTTCTCCGTGCCAAGAGTCCTTCTCAGGATCGCTTCCACTCTGGCAACAAGGATCTTGGGACTAAAGGGCTTGGAAATGTATTCGTCTACCCCCAGTTCAAAGCCCTGCAGCTCATCCCGTTCATCCGAGCGGGCCGTCAGCATGATCACCGGTACTTTCGAATGCTCCCGGATCTCACGGCACACCTGCCAGCCGTCCATCTTCGGCATCATCACATCCAGAATGACCAGCGCGATATCCTTATCCTCATAAAAAATGTCCATGGCTTCCATGCCATCCCCGGCTTCCAGGACCACATATCCCTCCCTTACAAGGAAATCCCGGACAAGCTTGCGCATCCTGCTCTCATCATCCACGACTAAAATCTTAATCTTCTCCATAGGGCAATTCTCCTTTTTCCCGCGGTGCCGAATTTTTATAACTATGCGCACAATCGTCTTTGTTATAAATCCATTACATGCATAGCATGAAAAAATCGTTCACGAGATTTTTGCGTTTCAATTTTAATCAGTATACGAAAAAGATATGTTTCTTTTGTGAAATCTTTCCCATCTTTTTTGTGTTTTAGCCTGAATCCATCATTGTCTACTACGTAAAAATCAGGAACCGCTTCGAATACGTTTTCAAAACGCCTCTCTGCAGTTCCTGATCCAGGATCATTCCACACTCTTTAGAGATTCAACCATATTGATCTTCTTTAATTTAAAATACATAACGCCGTTCACAAATGCCGAAAACCCGACAGTAATCACAAATCCATAAATAAAGCTGCTGACATCGATATTCCGCCCAAACATGGCCGAATCGATTTCCACCGTCACGATGACAAACTGATGCAGGAATTTTCCAAGCACCATCCCCGCAAACGCGCCCAGCACCGTCAGGATCACATTTTCCCGGTATACATACTGGGCCACCTCGCCGGGATAAAAGCCCAGCACTTTCAAGGTAGCGAGTTCCCGCTTGCGCTCTGTGATATTGATATTATTCAGGTTATACAGCACCACAAAGGCCAGCATCCCCGCCGAGATCACCAGCACCACCATAACGATGTTCAGGCTCACGAGCATATCGTCCAGCTGCGCCTCGATGTCCTTCGTATAGCTTGCGCTCAAAGCGCCCTTTTCCTTTAAAACGGACTCGCCGACATCCTCCAGCTCCTGCTCTTTTCCTTCCTTCATGGTAAAGTAGATAGAATTGTATTCCGGCACCCTTCCGCGCACTTCCTCATAAAGGCCGGGAGTCATATAAAGGTAATGCTGCATGTAATTCTCACAGATTGAAGAAATCTTGACTTCGGTCTCTCCCTTTGCATCGTCTTTTATCCGGATCGTATCCCCAACCTCTACCTGCAGCTGCTTCGCCATTTTTTCCGTCAGGATCACACCCTCGTCATCAAGTGTATAGACCTCTTTTGTGATCCGGTCCCTGTGGATCACAAATTGCGAAAACAGCTCCACGTCCTCCGGTACATTCAGGTAGACGTCCTTTTTCCCGCTCCCGCTGCTGATCGTCACCTGCTTGAGCAGGTTCCGCTCCGTCTGGTCCACCCTTGGATCTTCCGCAAGCGTCTCATATGCCTGCTTCTTTTCCTTTGTGGTCGCGTCCTCATTTAAAATGATATCTCCGTCATAGATCTGCAGCTCATGGTACTGCAGATATCCGATGTCAAAAATTGAGTCCTTCAGGCCGAAGCCGACCAAAAGCAGCGCCATGCATCCTCCGATTCCGAAGATCGTCATAAAGAACCGCTTCTTATACCGGATCAGATTCCGTACCGTGGCCTTCCACGTAAAATTCAGCCGACTCCAGATAAACGGGACTCTTTCCAGCAAAACCCGCTTACCCTGCTTCGGCGCCGGCGGGCGCATCAGCTCAGCCGACTGCTCCCGAAGCTCCCGGTAACAGGAAAAAATAGTAGCAAGCAATGTACATGCCAGAGCTGCTGCCGATGCCAGCAACGCATAATAAATGTCATACGGGATCACCACATTGGGAATGTGCTCGTACATGATCCCATAGGCCGTGATGATGATATAGGGAAATACTTTTTCTCCGAACAGCACACCTACAACACTTCCGGTCACCGTAGCCAGGCAGGCATAGCCCAAATACTTTCCAGCGATGGAATGCCGTTCATATCCAAGCGCTTTCAGGGTTCCGATCTGGGTCCGCTGCTCCTCTACCATACGGGTCATGGTGGTCAGGCTGATCAGAGCCGCCACCAGAAAGAACAGCACGGGAAATACCTCTCCGATGGCCCGCATGCGGTCTGCGTTTTCCCCATATCCGGCATACTCCGGCAGGTCGTCCCGGTCGTTGATATACCATTTGGCGTGTTCGATCTTGCTGATCTCATCCTCTGCGTCCAGAATCTTCTTTTCCCCGTCCGCAATCTCGTCCTCCGCTTCCTCCTTTGCCTCCTGGTACTTCTTCTCGGCATCTGCCAGCTCCTGCTCCTTCTCCGCAAGCTCTGCGCGGGCATCCGCAAGCTTGATCTGCCCCTGCTCCAGCTGATACCAGCCGTCATTGATCTGAGCCTGGGCATCATCCAGCTGATCCCTTCCGGACTGGATCTGCTTTTTCCCGTCTTCCAGCTGGGCCAGAGCGTCGTCCAATTGCGCCTTCGCATCCTTCAGCTGACGGTCCCCGTCGTCTAACTGGGCCTGCCCCTCGTCAAACAGAGCCTGTGCATCATTGATCTGGGCCTGAGCCGCTTCAATCTGGAGTCTTGCCGCCTCCAACTGAGGGCCTGCCGCGTCCAGTTCTGCTTTTCCGGCTTCCAGTTGGGCTTTTCCGTTTTCCAATTCGATTTTTCCGGCTTCCAGCTGGGCCTGAGTATTCTGCAGCTGTGTCCGGGTTGCACTGATCTGCGCTTCTCCTTCGGCAATCTGCCCGGCCAGAGTCTGCATTGCAGCCTCCATTCCTGCCAGTGTAGCGGCATCTGCCGTACCGCTGGCAACGAGCGCATCATACTGCGCCTTCAGCCCGTCATACTGCGCCTTCGCTCCGTTCAGCGTATTGGCTCCTGCCTCCAGTTCCGCAAAGCCTTCCTCCACCGCGCAGAAGCCCGCCTCCAGTTCCTCGCTCTTCTCCTCCAGAAGCTGCCTATTGCTGTTATATTCTTTCAGCCCCCGTTCATATTCTGCTCTGCCCTGTTCGTATTCCTGCTTCTTCTCGTAAAATTCTTCTTTCTTTTCGTTAAATTCATCCAGCTGCTGATTAAATTCCGCCAGCTTCTTGTTATATTCTTCCAGCTGTCCGTTATACTCTTCTACATGCTGGTTGTATTCCTCTATCTTTTCATTCAGCAGGGCGTTCTGCCGATTCAGCTCCTCCCGGTTTTGATCCACTTCACTCTGACCGGAGATCAGGTCTGCCCGGGATTTTTCCAATTCCGCTTCGGAGTCGCTGATCTTCTTTTTTCCGTCATTCAGCTGCTTCCGACCGTCGTCCAGCTTCTTTTTGGCATCGCCAAGCTCTTTCTCCGCTTCTTTCTTTCCATCCTCCAGTTCTTTTTTCGCGTCGTCCAGCTCTTCGTTTGCCTCATCTATGATTTCCTGATACCGCGCTTCCTCCCGCTCTTCACGGATCTCCTCAACCTGTTCCTTTACTTCCTCCACACGGTCCGTATAAGAATCCGTAAATGCCAGCAGATCGGCCGCGCCCTCTACCGATGCATAGATTTCTGTATAGATGTCCATCGCAAAGCTTTCTTCCGGCACACTGATAAAGCCGGCAATATTTCCGGTGCCGATGGTCGTACTTCCTCTGTGAAATCCGATATAGCACGGACTGCTGACAGTTCCTACTATGGTAAATGTATCCACATTCAGGCTGTCCGTGATCGCGTCATCTGTCCCGGAGGTAAATGTGATCTGATCTCCGATCCTGTATCCGCTGGTTCCAAGATAATCCACATCTACCACACATTCGTCCTTTTTCTCGGGAAGCCTGCCTTCCTCCACGGTCAGCAGGTTCATGCCAGGAAGGATGGACATGATATGTACCGCCTGCTGGCTGTCATTTGCCAGACACAGGGCGTCTACGGAATAACCGTATTCTACCCTCTCCACTCCGCTTACTTTTTTCAAGGCCCGGACATCATCCGCTGTGAGTCCGAGTGTGCTGATCACCTGGATATCAAACAGCTTCTTTTCATCAAAATAGGCATCCCCCGAGTACCGCATATCCGGTTCCGTGGCACGGATTCCCGAAAAAAACGCAACCCCGATGGCCACGATAAAGAAAATCGACATGAACCTTCCGAAGCTGGTTTTGATCTCCATGAAAAAATCTTTTCTTAATGCTTTTTTACCCATATGTAAAACCTGCCGTTTTCTTTTTCCATAATTTATCCTGATATGCCGCATGGCAGATTTATCTGGCGCGCACTATAAATTGCCTGCAGCTACAGTCCGTCTGAATACTAGCTTTTACAGGCATCCTCCTACCACTCGATGAGGTCTATGGACAGCGGATGCGCGTTGGTCTCCATGCTGGATACCTTTCCGTTCTTGATCTTGATCAGACGGTCCGCCATCGGAGCCAATGCGGAATTGTGAGTGATCACGATCACAGTCATGCCTTTTTCTCTGCACATATCCTGCAAGAGCTTTAAGATTGCCTTCCCGGTATTGTAGTCCAGCGCTCCGGTCGGCTCATCACAGAGCAACAGCTTGGGATTCTTTGCCAGTGCCCGGGCGATAGATACGCGCTGCTGCTCCCCTCCGGAAAGCTGTGCCGGAAAATTATCCAGGCGGTCTCCCAGCCCTACGTCCTCCAGCACCGTCTGCGCATCCAGCGGTTCCTTACAGATCTGCAGCGCAAGCTCCACGTTCTCTTTTGCCGTCAGGTTCGGGACCAGGTTGTAAAACTGGAATACAAATCCGATATCATTTCTCCGGTAACCGGTGAGCTGACGCTCATTGTATCCGGTAATATCCTCTCCGTCCACCGTGATCCTGCCTGTGGTAGCGGTATCCATCCCGCCAAGAATGTTCAGAACCGTCGTCTTTCCCGCCCCGCTGGGACCTACGATGACCACGAACTCCCCCTTTTTAATGGCAAAATCAATTCCGTCTACAGCCCGGATCTCCACTTCACCCATCTTATATACTTTCGTGATATTCTCCAGTTGAACAAATTCCGCCATAGGTTAATTCCTCTCATTTTATCAAAAATCCGCAGCCTGCTTTTAAGCTTCATATAATTGCTTTGACATCTGCACATACGCTGCCAGCCTTCATGATTGTAATTTGTCAGCAATTTCCGCATGGGAATTGATTGCCTGCTTACACAGCTCGCACCGATACAATTTATTATAACATAGCGCAGCTTATAGCTGCAATCAAACTTTTATAGTTAATTTCAAATAAAAAGGAACCAACATTAGGAAACAAAGCAGTTTCACCACATACCATGCGCAGGTCAAAGGCAACCCATATGCTTCTTAACGGTTCAAGCATTGCCACAATCCAGAGATTCCTTGGTCATGAAAACATCCAGACGACCGAAGAATACCTGGACCTTGGCAGCGAAGCGATGATCCATGCGGTTGCGGAAGCAGAAAAAAGCCTGAAGGCACACGGGATAGGAAATGAGCCGATCACAACGAACTGGAAAGATCCGGATATCATGAACAGGCTCAAAAAGCTGGCAAAATAACGTTATCACCAGTAATAGGAACTACATACCAGTTACCATCAAGGCTTGCCGTTGGTAACTGGTGATAATTCTTATCAGGTGATAATAATTGATACATCACCCATATGGTGTTTGATTCTCGTACCGAGAATACGCTGGTTATAGTTTGTACCGACTTCTTTCTTACAGTTATAGGTAATGCGCTGT